>JACDGF010000226.1 GCA_013815405.1 Caulobacteraceae bacterium
GGAATCGCCGGGCGCCCGCCCGCGGCGCCGGCCAGGCCAGGGGCCACAGAACCATGGCCGCGAGCCAGAGGGCCAGGGCCGGCGCTTCGGGGACATCCAGGCCCTGGAGCAGGGTGTGGAAGAAGTTCCCCAGCCAGGCCAGGGTAAAGGCGGTCAACACCAGGCCGAACCCCAGGCCGGCGCGCCTCGCCGATGAACCCGCGGCGCTGAGCGCGCTCAGGGCGCCGGCGGCGAGCAGGGGCCACGCGACCACGAAGGCGATGGTCGGCGCGCCGATCTGCAGGGCGAGAGCGACGGCCAAGGCGCTGAGCAGCAGGCCGGTCCAGGTCCCGGCCAGCCGCGCCTTTGCGCCGCCGAGGAAGGCGGCGACCAGCAACACGGCGCCCAGGCCGCTCAACGCCATGGCGGCCTCGAACAAGGCGAACCGCGCTAGCAGGGGCCTCTGCTCGGTGAAGCCGAAGCCCGTCCCGGTGGCGTGGCGGGTGAGGTGGAGCGCCAGGGCCGCGCCGAGGGTCAGTAACAGGGCCGCGCCGAACCCATTCAAAGTATCGAGCCAGGAGAACGCGCCCTCCCGCCGCGCGCGCCAAGCGCCGAGCGCGACCAGGGCGGCGGCCAAAATGAGAATCGGCCAGCCCACCCACGGCGGATAGGCCACCACCATCGCGCCCAGCAGATCGGCATAGACGCGATCGGGCGATCGGGCCGGCAGGGCGGTGGAAAAGGCCAGCGCCTTGGCCGTTCCCAGCACCTCGTCGCCCAGGTGCTGCACCGAGCCCCGGTCCAGGGTCGCGACGGTGGAACTGGGCGAGTGGTAGTCGAATTGCCGCCCGATGAAAGCGTAGTTCAGGCCCGCGAGCCCCCGGGCCTTGGCGACGGTGAAGTCGGTGTCGTTGGGCAGCAACTTGTAGACGAATACCGACAGGGAGGTGCTGGATGGGCGCGCCGCGGTGGCGCCGAAGAGATCGATCGCCCCGCCGTTGTTCACGCCGGTCTCGAACATCGCCGCCCGGCCGCCGCCGCCGCGCGCCTCCAGGTTGAGGACGAAGCCGGCGTGGGCCGCCAGCGGGTGGTCGGCGAAGAAGGCCTGGGCGCCCAGCAGCCCGGCTTCCTCGCCGTCGGTGATCACGGCCATCACGTCCCGGGCCGGAACCCCGGCGGCCTTGATCGCCCGGACGATCTCGAGGATCGCCGCCACCCCGGCGGTGTCGTCCGCCGCGCCGGGGGAGCCCGGGACGCTGTCGTAGTGCGCCATCAGGGTGAGGGCGGGCAGGGCGGGGTCGCGGCCCGGCAGGACGCCGATCACGTTCTCGATGTCCGCGCCGCTGGCCCAGGTTTCGCCCTTGAACGCGCGGGCGCGCAGGCTCTGGTCCCGCTGGATTTGCGGCGCGAGGCCCAGCGCCGTCATCCGGCCGATCAGGTAGTCACGCACCCGCGCGTGCGCCGCCGAGCCGATGGGATGGGCCGCGCTCGCCATAACGGTGATGTCCGCCATCGCCCGCCCGGCGGAAAACACCCCGGCCGGCGCGCCGGCGGCCAGGGGCGGCGGCGTCCGGGCCGAAACATAGAAGAGCGCGAACCCCGCCGCCAGGCAGGCGACGAGCGCGATCAGGCGGGGCATGGGAGGCGTCTTGACGTGGGTCTGTTCTGCCAGATCATCGCGCGGCCCCGGCCCCCTCCACCCTTCGTGGTCCCCCTCCCCGAGAAGGGGAGGAGAGAAAAGAAACGCTCTCTTCCCCCTCTGGGGGAAGTACCGGCGAAGCTAAGGGAAGGGGGCTCTAAGTTACGCCGCCGCCTTGGCCTCGTGGGGGTCGCGCAGGACGTAGCCTCGGCCCCACACGGTTTCGATGCAATGATCGTCGGCCGCCGCTTTCAGCTTCTTGCGCAGCTTGCAGATGAACACGTCGATGATCTTCAGTTCCGGCTCGTCCATGCCGCCGTAAAGGTGGTTGAGGAACATCTCCTTGGTCAGGGTCGTGCCCTTGCGCAAGGAGAGCAGCTCCAGCATCTGGTATTCCTTGCCGGTCAGATGCACCGGCCGGCCGTTCACCTCCACCGTCTTGCCGTCGAGGTTGACCGCGATGTCGCCGGTCCGGATCACCGACTGAGCGTGGCCCTTGGAGCGGCGCACCACGGCGTGGATGCGCGCCACCAGTTCCTCGCGGTGGAACGGCTTGGTCATGTAGTCGTCGGCCCCGCTGCCCAGGGTCCTGACCTTCAGCTCGATCTCCGAACTGCCGGACAGGATCATCACCGGGGTGTCGACCTTGCCCACCCGCAAGGTCCTCAGCACGTCCAGGCCGCTCATGTCCGGCAGGTTGAGGTCCAGCAGGATGAGGTCATAGTCGTAGATCTTGCCCAGATCGATCCCTTCCTCGCCCAGGTCGGTGGTGTAGACGTTGAACCCCTCGGCCTTGAGCATCATCTCGATCCCGCGCGCCACCGCGCGGTCGTCCTCGATCAGCAGTACGCGCATCGCCCTTCTCCCCGCCGGGCCCCTCTCGCGGGCGCCGGCGCCGATCTAAGACCGGCCAATGGTTAACGCCCGGTAGCGAATCGTTAAGCTGATTTGTGAATCGGCCCGATGACTCTTTCGTGAATCGCCGGCGGGGCTTTAGGATCGGCCGCGGGGCGCGCGGGAGTCCAAAGCGATGATCCTTCGGATGGTCGTCCAGATGGCCCTCATGCTGCTGTTCATGGGCGCCGTGCTCATCCTGGCGGCCGGGACGGCGGACTGGCCCGCCGCCTGGGCCTTTCTGGGTGAGCTGGGCGTGCTGGGCGTGGCGGTCGGGCTTTGGCTCGCGTGGCGTGACCCGGCCCTGCTGGCGGAGCGCCTCCGCTCGCCCCTGCAGCCCGACCAACCGCCGTGGGACCGCCGGTTCATCATCGGCGGGGCCCTGGGTTTCACCGCCTGGCTGGCGCTGATGGGCCTGGACGCCCAGCGCCTGCGGCTGTCGGCCGTCCCGTCGTTTCTCCAGGGCGTCGGCGTCCTGCTGATCCTGGCCGCGGTGTGGATCGGCTGGCTCACCTTCATCGCCAATCCCTGGGCCACCGCGGTGGTCAAGGTCCAGCCCGGCCAGGGCGTCGCCGACACCGGACCCTACCGGTTCGTGCGCCACCCCCTGTACGCCGGCGCCATGGCCTTTTTCCTCGGCGCGCCGCTCGTGCTGGGCTCCTGGCTGGGCTTGGCGGCCGCCCCCCTGCTCATCGCGGCGATCGGGGCGCGGGCGGTGCGCGAGGAGCGGCTGCTGCGCGAGGCGGCCCCGGGCTACGAGGACTACGCCGCGCGGGTGCGCTACCGGTTGGTTCCGAAGGTCTGGTAGGGGGCGGGCGCCGCCGGCTCGGCGGGCGCCTCGGCGCTTCGCCTCAGGGCGGCCAGATCGTCCCCGATCCGGAAGATGGCCACGTAGAATTCGCAGAAGGCCCGCCAGATCAGGCCCATGGCCCCGACCACCAGAAGGCCGCCGACCAGCACCGGGATGGCCAGCAGCACGGCCGCCCAGCTTCCTTCGCGAAGCGCCACCCCGATCGCCGCGCCGACCACGGAAAAGGCGGCGATGACGATGACGCCCAGGCCCGCCCAATAGACCAGGTGGATCACCGGGCCGGTGATCAGCCGGTCGAAGGTCAGCATCGCCCACATCCGTCCCCGGCGTGGGTTCCCGCGCCCCCCTGCCGCGCCTTGACCCATGCCGAGCATCCCTTCGAGGCGACCCAAGGGTCCGATGGCCATGGCTACCAGCGCTCGGGCGCCGCCGCAATGCCGCCACCCGCCAAGCTCGCCAGGACGCCCGTCGGGGGCTAAAGAGCGGCCCCATGCTTCGCGATCCGACCCTTCACGGCGACGCCCTGGACGCCGCGCGCGCCGCCGTCGGCCTCGCGCCCGGCGCGCGGGTGGTGGCGGCCATGTCGGGGGGGGTCGATTCCACCGTCGCCGCCGCGCTTCTGAAGGCGGCCGGCCACGAGGTGGTGGGCGTCACCCTGCAGCTCTATGACCACGGCGCGGCCGTCCGCCAAAAGGGCGCGTGCTGCGCCGGCCAGGATATCCTCGATGCGCGGGCGGCGGCCGACGCCCTGGCCATCCCCCACTATGTGCTCGACTACGAGAGCCGCTTCGCCGAGGCGGTGATCGACGACTTCGCCGACGCCTATCTGCGCGGGGAGACGCCGGTGCCGTGCGTCCGGTGCAACCAGACGGTGAAGTTCCGCGACCTTCTGGGCGTCGCCCGCGACCTCGGCGCGACCGCCCTGGCCACCGGCCACTATGTCCGGCGGATCGCCCGTGGTGGCGCGGCCCAACTCCACCGCGCGATCGATCCGGCCCGCGACCAGAGCTATTTCCTGTGCGCCACCACGCGCGCCCAGCTCGACTTCCTGCGCTTCCCCCTCGGCGGCCTGGAAAAGGCGCGGGTGCGCGCCGTGGCGGCGAGCCTCGGCCTCGCCGTCGCCGACAAGCCCGACAGCCGGGACATCTGCTTCGTTCCGCAAGGCCGCTACACCACGGTGATCGACAGGCTGCGCGGGGCGGGCGATTTGGCGGGCGACATCGTCCACCTCGACGGCCGCGTCCTTGGCCGGCACGTCGGCGTGGGCGGCTACACCGTGGGCCAGAGGCGCGGCCTGAACATCGCGGTCGGCGAGCCCCTGTTCGTCGCCCGCCTCGACGCCGCCCGCCGCGAGGTGATCGTCGGCCCGCGCGAGGCCCTGCTCACCGCCGCCC
>JACDGF010000227.1 GCA_013815405.1 Caulobacteraceae bacterium
CTTAAACACCTCTCCCAAAGGGAGAGGGAGGGGCCCATGGCGAAGCCATGGGAGGGTGAGGGGTTACCGCGACAGGTAATTTCACGGCATGTTTCAATGGCTTGGCGCAGGCCGGCGGGGCAATTGTATAGCGGGTAACCCCTCACCCTCCCATGCCCAAGAGGGGGCGCGGGCCCCTCCCTCTCCCTTTGGGAGAGGTGTTCCTGGGTGAGGCGCCCGCGCATCGCCATCAGCTCAAACCCGACGCGGGATTGGGGGCGGCGAAGGGGGAGAAGCCGTAGTGGGCGAGCCAGCGGACGTCGGAGGCGAACATGTCGCGAAGGTCGGGCATGCCGTATTTCAGCCGGCCGAGCCGGTCGACGCCGAAGCCGAAGGCGAAGCCCTGCCACGCGTCCGGGTCGATCCCGCAATTGCGCAGCACCTTGGGGTGGACCATGCCGCAGCCGACGATCTCCGACCATTCGTGGCCTTGGCCGATCCGGACCTCGCCGCCGGAGGTGTCGCACTGCACGTCCATCTCCGCCGAGGGTTCGGTGAACGGGAAGTGGTGCGGGCGAAAGCGGGTGACCACGCTTTGAAGCTCGAAGAACCGGGCGATGAAGGTGTTCAAGGTCCATTTCAGGTGGCCCATGTGGATGCCGCGGTCGATCACCAGCCCCTCCAGCTGGTGGAACATCGGGGTGTGGGTGGCGTCGCTGTCCCGGCGATAGGTGCGGCCGGGCACGATGACCCGGATCGGGGGCGCCTGGCCGGCGGCGATCCAGGGCGCCGGGGGCGGCGTGTTGGTCCGCCGCATCGTCCGCACCTGGACCGGGCTGGTGTGGGTGCGAAGGAGCTTGCGCTCGCCGTCCGGGCCGGGGGCGAAGAAGAAGGTGTCGTGGGTCTCCCGCGCCGGATGCCGGGGCGGGAAGTTGAGCGCGGTGAAGTTGTGGAAGTCGTCCTCGATGTCGGGGCCCTCGGCGAGGGAGAAGCCGAGCTCGGCGAAGATGGCGACCATCTCGTCCATAACCTGCATGGTCGGGTGGACGGCGCCGGTGCGGCGCGGCGGGGCCGGCAGGGAGAGATCCAGCCGCCCGGCGGCCAGGCGCGCGTCCAGCGCCTCCGCCTCCAGGGCCGCCCGGCGCGCGGCGATGGCGGCGGCGACACGGTCGCGAAGGGCGTTGATCGCCGGGCCGTGGGTCCGGCGCGCCTCCGGGCTCATCGTTCCCAAGGACTTGAGCAGAGCCGAGACCGCGCCCGCCTTGCCGACCGCCTCGACCCGGACCGTTTCCAGGGCGGCGGTGTCGGCGGCGCCTTCGACGCGGCGGAGGAGGTCGGCCTGGAGGGTGGTATAGTCGGTCATCGGCAGAGGGTTTCGGGTGGGACATCTCTCCCGAAGGGAGAGGGAGGGGCCCACCGAAGGTGGAAGGGGTTACCGCCCGTCGCTCTGGACTTCGCTTCCCGGGGTCGCGCTTTTTTACACCTCTCCCTTCGGGAGAGGTGTCCGTCGGGCGTGCCGGAGAGATGCGTGAATCCTATAGCTCCATTTTAGGAGAGGTGTCTCAAGTGAGCGCCGCGCGGGCCTTGTCGGCGATGGCCTTGAAGGCGGCGGGGTCGGTTGCGGCGATGTCGGAGAGGACCTTGCGGTCCAGATCGATCCCGGCCCGCTCCAGGCCGTGGCTGAACCTCGAATAGGTCATCCCCTCCAGGCGGGCGGCGGCGTTGATCCGCTGGATCCACAGGGCGCGGAAGGAGCGCTTGCGCACCTTGCGGTCGCGATAGGCGTACTGCCCCGCCTTGTCGACCGCCGCCTTGGCGGCGCGGATGGTGTTCTTGCGCCGGCCCCAGAAGCCCTTGGCCTGCTCGAGAACCTTCTTGTGCCGGGCATGGGCGGTGACGCCCCGTTTGACGCGGGCCATGGCGGGTCAGCTCCTAAAGGGTCATAGGCCGTAGGGCAGGAAGGACTTGATGGTCCGGGCGTCGGCCTCGCTCATCACCTTGGTCCCGCGCTGCTGGCGGATGTATTTGGCCGAATGGCTGATCAGCCGGTGGCGCTTGCCCGCCACCCCGGCCTTGATCTTGCCGGTCGCGGTGATCTTGAAGCGCTTCTTGGCGCCCGACTTGGTCTTCAGCTTGGGCATTTCGTCCTCTAACGCGAAGCGGCGGTGGATAGGGCAAAGGCGGCGGGAAGGCAAGGCGGTGGGCTTCACGCCCGCGCCGCCGCCCGTCCGGCCGAGAGGGCCAGGGCGATGGCCGGGGCGACGATCAGGGCGCCGAGGACGAAGGGGCCGTCGATGCTGATCCCGGCGAACACCAGGCCGGCGGTGAACGGGCCGGCGACACGGGCGAAGGCGCCGGCGGCGTTGTTGAGGCCCATGACCTGGCCCTGGTGGTCGGCGTCGATGTTGCGCGACATCAGGGCCCCGGCGTTGGGGAAGGCGACCGAGGAGGTGAGGGCGGTGAGGGCCATCAGGGCGTAGGTCGTCCAGCCGCCGTCGCTCAGGGGCTGCAGCGCCAGGGCGATCACGGTTCCGACCATGCCGGCGGCCAGCATGGTGGTCTCGCCGAAGCGCCGGGAGAGGGCGCCGGTGAGGAAGAACTGGGTCGGGGCCGAGACCAGGCCGGCGATGCCGAAGCACAGTCCCACGTCCCTGGGCCCCCAGGCGAAGCGGTGCTGGGCCCACAGGCCGAAGATGGATTCGATGCCGGTGAAGGCGAAGCCGATCAGGAAGGTGAGCAGCATCAGCCGGCCGATCACCGGATGGCGGGCGGCGAAGCCGACCATCGCCCAGCGGCTGGCGGCGCCCGGCTCGGGCGGCCGGCGCTCGCGGCTCTCCTTGACCGCCAGGGCGATCCCCAGGGCCGAACAGGCCGCCAGGGCCGAGGCGGCCAGGAGCGGGATCTGGAAGCCGATCGGCCCGACCGAGGTCTTGGCCAGCATGCCGCCCACGAACGGGCCCAGGATGAAGCCGATGTTGTAGCTGGCCCCCAGCTTGGCCATCCGCCCGGCGCGCTCCTCCGGCGGGGTGACGTCGGCGATATAGCCCTGGAGCACCGAGCCGTTGCCGGCCGCCATGCCGCCTGCCAGGCGGATGAAGAAGGCCAGGTAGATGTTCGGCGCGAAGGCCAGGGCGCCGTAGCACAGGCAATTGGCCAGGATGGTGAAAATGAGGATCGGCTTGCGGCCCACCCGGTCGGACAGGCGCCCCCAGAACGGCTCGCCGAAGAAGGCCCCGATGGCGTAGGCCGAGAAGATCAGGGCGATCTGCCAGGGCTGGGCGTGGAAGGAGGCGCCGTAGAAGGGGAGCAGCGGCACCACGATGCCAAAGCCCATCATGTTGATGAACATCACCGACAGGAGGGTGTAGAGGGCCGCCTCCGACCGGCCGGCCGCCGGGGCGGGCGCGGGGGTGGTCATGACGCCATGGGCGTGCGGCGCGCCACCTGGATCGACATGATCAGGGCCGGGGCGATCAGCAGCGCCGCGGTGGCGAAGGGCGCGCCGATCGAAAGATGGGCGAAGACGGCCCCGGCGTAGAGCGGGCCGGCGATCCGGGCCAGGCAATTGCCCGCCATGTTGAGGCCCAGCATCTCGCCCTGCCGATCGGGCGGCGCGGCCTGGGAGATCAGGGCGACGATGTTGGGGAAGGTCAGGGACTGGCCGACCATGACGATGAAGAACCCGGCGATCGCGATCGGCCAGTTCGGGGAAACGAGCTGGAGGGTCATCCCCGCGCCGACCAGCGCCAGGCCGCCGGTCAGCACCCGCGCGCCACCGAAGCGCCGGGCCAGGACGCCGGTCACCAGGGCCTGGGTCACCGCTCCGGTCACGCCGACGGCCATGAAGGCGAAACCGATCTGGCGCGGCCCCCAGCCGAACCGCGCCTGGGTCCACAGGCCGTAGGTCGCCTCGATGCCGGCGAAGCCGGTGACGACGATGAAGCTGGCGGCCAGGATCCGCGCGATCACCGGGTGGCGCAGGGCCTCGGCCAGGGATTCCAGGCGCGGGGGCGGCGGCGCCTCGCGGTGGGCCGGGGCGCGGGTTTCGCGGACGAAGACAACCACGCCGATCGCCGCCGCCGCCGCCAGGGCCGCCGCCGCGAGCAGGGGCAGGTGGAAGCCGGCCAGCCCGGCCGAGGGCCTGGCCAGCAGGCCGCCGATCGCCGGGCCGGTGACGAAGCCCATGCTGAAGGCCGCGCCCAGCAGGCCCATGCGCCCGGGCCTCTGGGCCGCGGGGGTGACGTCGGCCAGATACCCCTGGATGGTCGAGATGTTGCCGCTGGTCAGGCCGCCGACCAGGCGCAGGGCGCAGGCGACGGCGATGTTGGGCGCGAAGGCCAGGGCGGCGTAGGAAAGGGCGGTGCCGAAGATGGTCACGATCAGCACCGGCCGCCGCCCGATCCGGTCCGACAGCCGGCCCCAGAAGGCCTCGGCGAAGAACTGCCCGACCGCGAAGGCCGAGAACATCAGGCTGATCTGGACCGGCGAGGCGTGGAAGGCCTTGCCGTAGAACGGCAGCAGGGGAATGACCACGCCGAAGCCCGCGATGTTCACGAACACCACGGCCAACAGCACGACGAGCGCGCGGCGCGCGCCGTCCTCCTCAGATGATGCCGGCATGGGCGGGGGTCTAGAGGCAATCGGGCGAGGCGGCGAGGGGGGCGCGGCCCACGCGAGGCGTTTGCGCAGCCGGTGCGGCGGCGGCGCACCACCGAGG
>JACDGF010000228.1 GCA_013815405.1 Caulobacteraceae bacterium
GGCCTCGGTGACCTTCTCGATCAGGTCGCGCTTCTGGCTGGGGGTGAAGACGTCCTTGATGACGTCGATGGTTACGAGCGGCATGTTCTTCTCCTTCAGGTTTGCCGCGGCGACGCGCCGTCGGCCTATTGATCGCGGACACGCTCGGCGTGTTCGCGGCTGGGGCAGTCACCGGCCACGACAAAATAGTCGACCAGCCAGGTCGGGCTGAAAGCTCCTTTCTACCAACTGAGACTTGCTCTGGCGTAGATGAAACGGCCTTGAAAGCCGAAGGGAGAGTATTCGGGGAAGGCGCCGACGCCGTTCGAGCTGATGATCTGCCCGTTGATGACATAGGGCGGCGTAGACGGGTAGGTGTCCAGCAGGTTGTCGGCCCCCAGGGCCAGCTCCACGCCGCGCCCGGCGTTCACCCGAGCTTCCAGGTCGATGAGCGTCTTCGCCTGCAGCGTATAGTCGCCCAGTGGATTGCTGTTGTTGGCCGGCTGGAGCAGCTCGCCGTAATAGGTCGCTCTGGCCGTCGCCCCCAAGCGGCCCTTCGTCCAGTCGGCGACGAGGGTGGCCTTCCATTTCGGCTGACCGTCGGTCAGCGTGGCCGTGCGGAAATGGGGCAGGATCACCGGTGGAGGGTCGAGCGCCGAAAGGACAGGCGTGGACTCGACGCGGGTCAGATTGGTTTCGTTGTGGCTCGCGCTCGCGCTGAAATCGAAGGCGCCGATAGGCAAGCCTGGCCGCCACTGGTAGCTGACGACGGCTTCGACGCCCTTGGTTTCGCTGTCCACGCCGTTGGTGAAGAAGCGCACGCCGCCGATGTCTTTAATGCCGCCGGCGGTGAACAGGGCGATGACGTTCGCTTGTTGCAGGATGTCGGAAAGGACGATCCGGTCGGTGATCTTGATGTAGTAGGCGTCCACCGTGAGCGAGAACGCCCCGGCGCGAACGACGCCGCCGCCCGAAACGTTGAACGACCGCTCGGGCTTCAAGGCGGTCGCCCCGATCAGCTTCGCCCTCGGGTCGGTGGGCGGCAGCAGGATCGTCTGAACCGGAAGGCCATTCACGAAGTTGGTGGACGTCGTGGTGATGAAGGATTGCTGCAGCGACGGCGCGCGGAAGCCGTTCGATACGCTCGCCCGCAGCGCGAGGTTCGGGTTGAAGTCGTATCGCGCGGCCAGTTTGCCGGCAGCCACGCCGCCGAAATCGGAGTAGTGCTCGAAACGCCCGGCGCCGTCGAGGTCGAGCTTGTCTCCGACCTTGGTCTCCACATCGAGATAGACGCTCTGCTCGGTGCGGCTCTGGTCGGTGGCGTTCGCCGGGCTGAACCCGGCGAAAGACTGCGAGCCCGTGCCGCCCAGAACGCCCGGCTGGGTGAAGAAGCCGCCATTGATGTAGGACGCGGGCTCTCCCGGCTTGATCTGGTAGTTTTCGCCGCGCACCTCGACGCCCGCCGCGACGTTGACGGCGTCGAGCGGCCCGATCTTCATCGCTCGGGTCACCCCCAGGTTACCGACGGTCTGCTGATAGACCAGGGCGCCGGCGTCGAAGGAGTGTGGGCTGGTGGGGCCTAGCGAAGCGTTGATGGAGTCGAGCACGCCGAAGTGAAACTGGTTGTAGCCGTAGACGACGCTGGCGTCCCAGTCCCAACCTCCGGCCCTGCCGCTCGCGCCGCCGGCGAGGCTGGCGTCCTTCACTCGACCCTCGATCTTGGGCAGGAAGCCGTCGGGGTAGACCGAGATGATGTTGGAGCCCGCGTTCTCCTGGATCGCCCGGCGGTAATTCGCCGCGGCGATGGCGTCGCGATATTGGTAACTGCCCCAGCCGTAGAGATGGACGCCGTTGGCCAGGTCATAGCCGGCGTTGGCGTAGCCGGTATATTGCAGAATCTCGGGGTCGCCGTAGCGGTTGTCGTAGCGGCCGAAGGTCAGTTCGCGCGGATCGAAAGCGCCGGCGACGCCGCCGACGAACGGGTACTGCTGGCGCGGATCGGGACCGGCGCGGGTCGTGTGCTGGTCCGCCCGAAGTTCCCCCGAAAGGGTCAGGAACCCGCTCCCGAACAGCGGCAAACCCTCCCAGCCGGCGACGGTGGTCGTGGCCCCGTCGTTGCGGTGGACGCTGGGATCGATGACCAGGCCGGGGATGGGCGTGGCGGAGGGCTTGGTGTTCACGTCGGTGTCATAGATACCCTGCGTGACGCTGATGGCGCCGCCGTGACTGGCTTCGCGCAGACGAAGATTGATCACGCCCGCGATCGCGTCGGAACCGTACTGGGCGGAGGCGCCGTCCCGCAGCACCTCGACCGAGCTTATGGCGGCGGTCGGGATGGAATTGAGGTCGACCGCGCCGGATCCATAGCCGATCGAGCCGTTGAGGTTCATTAAGGCCGCGGCGTGGGCGCGCTTGGAATTGATCAGGACCAGGGTCTCGTCCGGCGCCAGGCCGCGAAGCGTCGCCGGTCGCACCGTGTCGGTGCCGTCGGTGACGGCCGGTCGGGTGAAGTTCAGCGACGGAAGGGCGAACGCCAGGGCCTGGGCCAGTTCCGTCGTTCCGGCACGGGTGATCTCCTTGACGCCGACCACGTCCACGGGCGCGATGGTATCGAGCTTGGATCGGGCGGGGGCCCGGCTGCCGGTCACCACCACCTCCTCGACGGCCGTCGGGGAACCGGCCAGCGACTGCGCGGAAGCCTGGGCTGAAAGAGACGCCCAAAGGGCGGGCAGACTGAGGCCCGCAACGAGCGCGGAGCGCGCGATGGTCATGATCTTCCCCCGGTTGTTTAAGATATCCGTCACCCGGCGGCTTGTGCCGCCCCGTCGTGGAAACGAGAGTGGCTGGATGCGTGGAAATTGCCGCGGCAAAGCGTGGTAACCGTGGCAAAACGCGACGCGGCGGGCGTCAGGCGATCTGGGTTCGAGGGGCCAGGAGCAGGGGCGGCGCGTGAGCCCAGAGCGCCCTGGCTTCCACCGGCCCCGCGCCTCCGCCCGCCCACCCCGCCATGGCGGCGGCGAACCGGCCGGCCGAGGCGGAAACCGGCGCGGGCGCCGCCGGGTCGTGGACCAGGGTCCCGCCGTGGCCATCGGAGGCGACGACGAAGGTGGAACTTCGGTAGTCGCCCATGAGGTGAATCCGCGCGGTGTGGGCGCCGTCGGTGACGGTGAGCACCCCGCCGGATTTGGTCCCCGAATAGGTCGCCGTGGTCGCCTTGGAAAAGGCGATGTCGCCCAGATCGAGGGAGGTCCCGCCGCTCTTGGAAAAGCCGGTGACCGTGCCCGTATAGGTTTGAGACTTGGCCAGTTCGAGAATCCCGGTCTTGCCGGTGAAGGTCACGTCCTCGGTGAAGGCCGCCTCGAAGTCGAGCACCCCTCCGGCGACGGTCGCCGACCCGCTTCCGGTGACGGCCCCGGCGACGGCGAGCGTCCCGCCGGCGGCGGCCAAGGTCCCGGTGTTCTTCACCGCGCCGGCGATCGCTAGGGTTCCCCTGTCGGCCTCGATGAGGCCGGCGCTGGTGACGCTGGCCTTGCCGCCCAGGGTCAGGGATCCCGAATTGAGGATCGCCTCGCCGGCGGTCAGGCTCACGGTCCCCGAGGCGGTGAAGGCCGCCGCCTGGCCGATCCTGATGGTCGCGAAATCATCGAACGTCGTCGCCGCCATGCTCCCCGACACGGTGACGTCTCCTTCGGCGCCGAACAGGCCCGAGAGCCTGCCCACGCCGGTGTCGAGCTTCAGCGTCCCTCCGCCGCCGATCACCGCGCCGACGAAGGCGCAGCCCGCCTCCACGACCAGGAGATCGGTCGACGCGTTGAACTGGACGGCGGCCCCGCCGGCGCCGATGATCGTCCCGAAGTTGGTCAGCGTACCCCCGGACCCGGTGACCTCGACGCCTTCGAAGCCCTCGATGGTCGCCTTGGCGTGGCCGGGGGCGCCGTTGGTCAGGTCGGCGCCGCCGCCGAGGAAGGCCCCGTAGCCGCCAAGGGCGCCCACCCCCCGTATCGTCCCGAAGTTGGTCGCCGCGGCCGCTCCTCCCGAAAGGCTGAGCCCGATGAAACCTTCGATCAGGGCCCCGCGATTGTTGAGGGCGCCGTTGACGACGACCCCGCCGGCAAGAAGAGCAACGCCATTGCCAAAGGCGCCCGTGGCCCGGACCGTCCCGAAATTGTGCACCGTCGCCGCGGCGCCCTGAACGAACACGCCGTTAGAGCCTTCGATGAGGGCGGAACGGTCGCCGCCCCCGCCGTTGGTCAGACGACCTCCCGAGCCCAGCTCGACACCGGAACCGGTTGTCCCACGGATGGCGCCGAAATTCAGGATCGTCCCCGCCGCGGACAGCAAGACCCCGCTGGCGCCCTGGATGAGGGCGGCGGTGTCGTCCACGCCGCCGTTGGTCACCAGGCCGCCGGCCTTCAGGTAAAGCGCCTTTTCGAAGCCCGATGCGCCGAGGCTCCGGATGGTCCCGAAGTTGGTCACCGTCCCGGCTGCGCCCAAAATCTGGACGCCGGCATAACCCTCGATCAGGGCCGCATGGTCGGTCGCGGCGCCGTTGGTCACCACGCCGCCGGCCGCCAGGTCGAGCGCGTTTTCATATGCCGACGCGCCGACGCCCCGGATGGTCCCGAAGTTGGTCACCGTCCCGGCCGCGCCGGCGATGCGGACGCCAGCATAGCCCTCGACCAGCGCCGTGGGGT
>JACDGF010000229.1 GCA_013815405.1 Caulobacteraceae bacterium
CCTCCAACGGCTGGTCGACGCCGTCGAACTTCAGGTCGAGGTCGGTGATCGCGTCGGCCGAGCCATTGACCACCCGCCACAGTTCGCGCCGCCCCGGCCTGACCTTGAGCACGGCCGGGACGAGGGTCGGATAGCTGATCGGGACATAGTTGAGCGTCAGGTCCCAGGAAGGCGCTTCGGGGGCCGAGGCTTCATCTCCCGCCACGGTCTCGTCGCGAATCATCAGCACCCGCTCGGGCAGGCCCGCGACGTCCGGCTGCAATCTCTCCAGGCCCTCCACGACGATGGCGCCCGAGGCCCCGCCCTGGACCGCTTCCTAGGCCAGGCCGTGGATATGGGGATGATACCAATAAAGGCCGGGGGGCTCGCTCGGCGGAAATTTCAGCTCGTAGCGGAAGGTCTGGCCGGGGTTGACCACGGTATGGATCACCTCGTCCGAATGGCAGGTCGGCGAGGTGTTGGTCCCGTGGAAGTGCATGTTGACCGAGGCCGCGTTCATCGGCGGATCGCCGCGGACGTCCGATCCCACCGACATTCCCATGGCGGCGTCGGCCCCGGCGGCCGGGGGTGGCAGGCGGTTGGTGAGGAAGATGACCAGCGTGTCGCCCGGCTTGACCCTCAGGGTCGGCGACTCGAGTCCCTCGCGGGTCACGAAGCAGTAAAGGGTGCGCCCGGCGGCGTCGGTGGAGGAGACATAGTCGAGGTAGGCGGTCAGCACGCCCTTCTGGCTGTAGAGGCTGGGGGCGGGCGTCGCCGCCGACCCCGCCGCCGGCCGCTCGCAGATCGGCGTCCTCGTGCTCTCGGCCGCCACCGCCCGGCCCCCCAGACCGACGAAAAACAGGAGCGCGGCCAAGCCGCCGATACGATCCGCCCACATGGCCACCCCCCATAGCCGACCCGCTCGCACCCTAGGCCCGCGGCCGAAGGCCGGCAACCATCAATCGCCCTCGCTCGACTGATCTCGCGTCGCGAGACGCGATCTGGTATTTCGCCTAGCTTAGCTTCACCAGCATCTTGCCCAGGTTCTCGCCTTTGAAGAGCTTGAGGAAGGCGGCGGGGGCGTTCTCGATCCCCTCCTCCACCGTCTCGCGCGCCTTGACCTTCCCTTGCGCGATCCAGCCGGCCATCTCCTTGACGAACGCCGGCATCATGTCGAAGTGGCTGGAGACAATGAAGCCCTCCAGGCGCAACTGCTTGCCGACCACCATGATCAGGCCGCGCGTTCCGGCGCCCAGGTCGGTGTCGTTGTATTGCGAGATCATGCCGCAGAAGGCGAAGCGGCCGAAGGGCCTCGCCGCCATCAACGCCGCCTCCAGGTGCGCCCCGCCGACGTTCTCGAAATAGACGTCGATGCCGTCCGGCGCGGCGCGCGCCAGGGCCGCCGTGAGATCGGGCTCGGCCTTGTAGTCGATGACATGGTCGACCCCCAGTTCCTTGAGATACGCGACCTTTTCCGGCCCGCCGACCGAACCGATCACCGTGTTTCCCTTCAGCTTGGCGATCTGGCACACCACCTGACCCACGGCGCCGGCGGCGGCGGAGACGAAGACGACGTCGCCGTCCTTCAGCGCGGCGATCTTGAGCAGGCCGACATAGGCGGTCAGTCCCGGCATGCCGGCGACGCCCAGGAAGGCCTGGGGCGGCAGGCCGTGGGTCTCCAGCCTCTGCACCGCCGCGGCCGGGGCGTTGAAAGCTTCACGCCAACCGAGGAAACTTTGCACCGCGTCCCCGGCCTTAAAGGAGGGATCATTGGAGGCGACGACCTCGCCCACCGCCCCGCCCTGCATGGCCTCGCCCAGTTCGAACGGCGGCGCGTAGCTGCGCACGTCGTTCATCCGCCCGCGCATATAGGGATCGACCGTCATCCAGGAGTTGCGCACCTGGACCTCGCCGGGGCCCGGATCGGCCAGGGTCACCGTGGCCAGCTCGAAATTGTCAGCGGTGGGGACGCCCGAGGGCCGGCTCTTGAGGCGGATTTCGCGCGAGGTGGTCATGAGGTCTGGTCTTTCTGCTTTGGCGCGCCGGGCGGCGGGTTCAAACAACTGTTTATCGCGGACCGGCCGCCGGCTCCAGTGGGCAAACCGCCGCTTCACGTGATAGGCGGGGCGGCGATGACCTCGACCTTGCGAGCCGGCGTGATCGGTGCCGGCGTGTTCGGCGGCTTCCACGCGGAAAAATACGCCGGCCTCGACGACGTTACCCTCACAGCGGTGCTGGACACTCATCCCGAGCGCGCCGAGGCGTTGGCCGGGCGGTTCGGCTGCCGCGCCCCCGCGAACCTGGAGGCGTTCCTCGAGGCGGTCGATGTGATCTCGGTGGCCGCGCCAGCGAGCGCCCACGGCGCCCTGGCCCTGGCCGTCCTGCGCGCCGGCAGACACGTCTATGTGGAAAAGCCCATCGCCACGTCGCTCGAGGAAGCCGACGCCATTGTGGCGGAAGCGAGCGCGCGGGGCCTCGTCGCCGCCTGCGGATTTCTGGAGCGCGCCGCCTTCTCCGCCATCGGTCTCTTCGACATCCCCCGCCCCCCGCTGCGCCTGGAGGCGACGCGGCTGGGGCCCCCTTCGCCTCGGGGCCTCGACGTCTCGGTAGTGATCGACCTGATGATCCACGACCTTGACCTGGCCCTCAGCCTCACCGGCGCGGCGCCCCTGACAGTAGAAGCGACCGGCGCCGGCGTGATCGGCCCCCTGTTCGACGAGGCCCGGGCGGAGGTCGCGTTCGAGGACGGCTTCACCGCCGCCTTGAGCGCCTCGCGGGTGGCGGCGGCGCGCGAGCGGACCATGCGCCTCATCTATACCAGCGGCGAGGTGACGATCGATTTCCTGGCCCACGCCTTCGAGAACACCACCCCTTTCCCCCTCGACCGCGACTTCGCCCGGACCCCCGCCGGCGCCGATCGCCTCGGCGCCAGCCTCGCCGCCTTCCTCGCCACCGTGCGCGGCGAGGCCCCCGCACCCCTCGCCGACGCCACCGACGGCGCCAAGGCGCTGGATCTGGCCCTGGCGGTGGAGCGTGCGGTGGAGGATGCCGCGCCCCCCTCCCCTTCATGGCGAGGGACAACGTGAGCGTCAGGGTGGGGAAAGTCCCCTGAAACCCGCGACGCTTGGAGATGATCGACTCTTCTCCACCCCGCCGATGCTTCGCATCACCTTCCGTCCCCATGCAAGGGGAGGGAGGTCAAGGTAAGGCTGAACCGCCGAAAAGGTGGGGGTGGGCGCCGATCATGATCGCCCAGAGCACTGCCGCCAGCAGAGGGCGGCGCCAGCCGATCTCGCCCCAGCTCACCGATTGGCGACCGCCGGCCACGGCGGCGAAGGGGATGTTGGAGGTCCGCTCGGCGAAAGCGTTCCAGGCGTCGCCCAGAGCGCGCTCGCGCTTGGCGTCGATGCTGACTGTGCCGAAAAGGGCTAGGGCGAACATCGAGCCGAACAGGATAAGGCTGGCGACGTCCCCGTTCACCATGAGATGCCCCGCCGCCCAGATCGCGACGCCCCACAGGAATGGGTGACGGGTGATGCGCAGCATGCCCCGGACGACGTCCGGTCGGTCCAGCGCCCCCTCCTGGCGCACGCTGGTGGGATTGGGCGTGGTCAGGCCGATGACCGCGAACAGGAAGGCGACGAGCTGGAGGAAAAGCTGGAGGATCCGGGTCGCCGGCGTGGCGCTCCAATAGACGGTGTCGCCGGCCGCGCCCTTGGCCCCGGCGAAACCGTAGCCCAGCCAGACCAGCAGCCCAACCGACAGCAGGGAAAAGAGTCCCATGTAGAGCCGCGAGTCGACGACGCCGATGATCACCTCGCGCAACCGGGTTCCGGAGACCAGCAGATGGACCAGGACGAAGGCCGCCGCGCTGGCGATCAGCATGGTCATGACGGCGCCTCCCGGTTCGCGCGCGATGATGGGAGCGCCCGGGCGCGGTGTCAAACCAGGCGCGAAATCTCGCCCTCCAGGCGCCAAGCAAAGGGTCGGTCACGTGACGAAATGGGATTCGCTCCTGGCGCGCCGAGCCTCAAGCTGGCTGAAGGCTCACGATTGCATCAGGACGCGAATGTTCTCGCCCTGATAGGCCTTGATGCTCGCGCCTTCGATCGTCGCGGCGGCCATGGCCTGTCTGAACATTGCCATGTGCGGGCTGGCGAAATGGGCGTCGAGGGCGGCTTGGTCGGCCCACCGCTCGATCACCCGCAGCAGGTCCGGTTCGGCCAAGTCCACCGCATAGGCGTATTCGAGGCAGCCGGGGTCGGTCGCCTTGGTCTGGCGCATCATCTCCACGGCGGCGGCCCGCAACCGCTCGATCTCCTCGGCCGCCAGCCGCACCCAGCCTTCTACGATGATCATCCGGTCTTCTCCTTGGTGACGGTTTCGCGCGAGCCGGCGGCCTTGGCCGTCACCGCGCAGAGCCGGCGGACGGCGGCGGCGTAAGACTCCTCGGTCCGGGTTTCGTGCTTCAGGCCGGCCGCGGCGATTGATACGAAGGCGCCGAATTCCTCGGGCCCGTCGAAGGCGCGAAGATCGAGATCCGGCCCTTCGGCGGCGCGCCGTGACAGCAGGGCGGCGAAGCCCTGGTCCAGCCGTTCGACATGGCGGCGGGTGAGGTCGGCGTCGAGGGCCAGCAGTTCGCTTCCATGAGGCGCGTGCATCAGGCGCCAGAGCGGCAGGTCCTTGGCCATGAT
>JACDGF010000230.1 GCA_013815405.1 Caulobacteraceae bacterium
GTCGAGGCGCGCTACAAGGGCGGCGTCCTGCGCGCGCGGGAAGTCGACTACGACTCCAACACCGGCATCGTCACCGCTCGGGGCGACGTGCGGATCCTGGGCGCCGACGGCTCATCGCAGTTCGCCGACGCCATCACCCTGGACAAGGAGATGACCGAGGGGCTGGCGTTGGGATTCTCGACCCGACTGCAGGGCGACGTGAAGATCGCCGCCGCCAGCGCCCGACGCCATGGCGACCAGGTCACCGAACTGGACCATGTCATCTACACACCCTGCCAGGTCTGCGCCCAGAACGGCCACGACAAACCCACCTGGTCGATCCGCGCCAAGACGGTGATCGAGGACCGCAAGCGGCAGACCATCTATTTCAAGGACGCGACGATCCAGGTGCTGGGGGTGGGGGTCGCCTACCTTCCAGCCTTCTGGACGGCGGATCCCTCGGCGGTGCGCAAGTCGGGATTCCTGCTGCCGGTCATGACCGTTTCGGGAAAGCGGGGCTTCAGCTACGAGCAGCCTTACTACCGGGTGATTTCGCCCTCGCAGGCGCTCACCGCCACGGTCCAGATCAACAGCAAAGTCAATCCGTTCCTCAACCTCGACTACAGGCAGCGTTTCTATTCCGGCCTGGCCGACATCCGCGCCGGTTACACCTATGACCGCGATTTCACCTCCGGCGGGGAGAAGTTTGGCGCCCTCACCTCGCGCAGCTACATCCTCGCCGACGGCGCGTTCGACCTCTCGCCCCCCTGGCAGTGGGGCTTCACCGCCGAGCGGGCGTCCGACAAGCTAATCTTCGACAAATACGGCATCGGCGATGTGTTCAAGGACCGCGGTCTCTACGCCGCCGACGACCGGCGGCTGATTTCGCAGCTCTACGCCGTGCGGCAGGATTCCCTCTCCTACCTCTCGGTGGCCGCGATCAGCGTCCAGGGGCTGCGGCCCAACGACGACCAGAGCACCTTTCCGACCATCGCGCCGCTGATCGAGGGGCGCTACGAGCCGGCCCGCCCCATCCTGGGCGGACGGCTGCGCATCGACGGCAGCGCCGTCGCCCTGACCCGGGACCAGGCGCCGGAGGATCCGGGCCTGCCGGGCGTCGACAGCCGCCGCGCGACCCTGCAGGGCGACTGGCGCCGCACCTTCACGTTTGCCAGCGGCCTGCGCCTGGCGCCGTTCGTCGAGGCGCGTGGCGACATCTACAACCTCTCGAACCTGCCGTCCCCCGCCCCGGCCAACGCCACGGCGACGCGCGCCTTTGGAACCCTGGGACTCGATGTCAGCTACCCGCTGATCAGGCAGGCCGGCGGCGTCACCTATCTGCTCGAACCGCTGGCCCAGATCGCCCTCTCGCCGAACACCCGCCTGGATTCCCTCATTCCGGACGAAGACAGCGCGGTGTGGGAGTTCGACGAGACCAATCTCTTCCAGGTCGACAAGTCGCCCGGCTACGACCTCTACGAAGGCGGTCAGCGGGTGAATCTCGGCGGCCAGGCGACGATGATACTGCCAGACGGGCGTTCGGGCAGCGTCCTGGTGGGCCGCAGCTTCCGCGCCGGCGACGATCCGGCGATCCCCGAGCGCACCGGTCTTCAGACCGCCCTGTCGGACTACATCCTCGCCTTCGAAGCCCACCCCCTTCGTGGAATCGAGCTCTTCTCGCGATGGAGGCTCGACACGCGAACCCTTGGAATCAACCGGCTGGAGGCCGGCGCGCAGTTCGCCACCTCGCGCGCCTCCGGCTACGTCAGCTATCTGCAGGAGGCCCAGTCGCCCACCGGCGCCAAGATCAAGAGCATCGACGTGCATGGGGAGCTCTTCCCGCTCCGGCGCTGGGGAGTTGAACTCTACGGCATCGTCGATCAGGGCGCCTGGCGCCGGCGCGACTTTGGCGTCATCTATCGGGATGATTGCGTCCGCGTCGAGGTGCTGTATCGCCACGATGAAACCCTGATCGGCCCGCAATTTGGCCCATCGACGTCCGTGGTGCTTCGCCTAACGCTCGCCACATTGGGCAATTCAGGCTACAGCCGCTAACCGATCGCCCGGCCCGCGGCCCGATGGCCGGGGCCCCGACTGACGAGGATCTTCAAAGACGATGCGCTGGCTTAGGACCCGTCAAGGAATGGGTGAATCATCATCGAACGGGCGAGCGTGGTGATGTTCGTTCGGACGTATGAACCGTCAAGACGCCAAGAAGCCAAGATGGAAATGAATATCGACGCCTTCCCGCGAAGCGCCTTTCCATCCCCCTGGGCCCTTGGCTCCTTGGCATTTCAAAGGACGGTTCCGACACCACGCCAATTGCGATCATCTATTCGCCAGCGGATCGTTGGTGGAATCGCGGGTTGCGCGCGCGCGAGCGGCGCAGCCCTCTGGCTGACGGCTCTGATTTGCGCCGCCCCTGCCCTGGCCCGGCAGGGCGCCGCCGCTCCGGCCGCCTCGACCCAAGCCGCGCCCCCGCCCGTCGAACCCCAGGGCCTGTCGGAGGGCGTGGTCGTCACGGTCAACGACGACATCGTTTCGAGTTATGACATCATCCAGCGCATGCGCCTGCTGATCGTCACGTCGGGGATCCAGCCGACCGAGCAGAATCTGCCCGACATCCAGCGCGAGGCGATCCGGTCCCTGGTCGACGAGCGCCTGGAAATGCAGGAGCTGAAGACCCAGGGCAAGACGCAGAAATTCGATCTCATCGCCTCCGACGCCGAGGTGGACGGCGAACTGGCCGACATAGCCCGCAGCAACAACACCAGCGCCGACCAGCTGCTGGCGCAATTGAACGCCCAGGGCGTCGGCACGCAGACGTTTCGCGACCAACTAAGGGCCGAGATCAGCTGGCGCGGCTGGATCCGCGGGCGCTACGGCCAGCGGGTGGTGATCGGAGAAGACCAGATCAAGGCGTTCCAAAAACGCCTGGAGGCCGAATCGGGCAAGGCGCAATACCAGATCAGCGAAGTGTTCATCGACGCGCCCCGCGCCGGAGGCATGGAGGCCGCGACCAAGGGTGCGGCGCAGCTGGTCGCCCAGATCCAGAAGGGCGCCCCCTTCGCGGCGGTGGCCCGGCAGTTCTCCAATGCGCCCTCGGCGGCCAACGGCGGCGACGTGGGCTGGATCTCCGCCGGGGCGATGCCGCCCGACGTCGACCGGGTCATGGAGACTCTGCGCGCGGGCCAGCTTTCGCCCCCGATCCCCGTGAAGGACGGCGTCTACATCGTCTATTTGCGAGACCGGCGCGCCGGTGGGGCCACCAGCCTGATCAATCTCAAACAGGTGGCCATCGCCCTGCCCAAGGACGCGGCGGCGGCCCGGCTCAACGCCGCCATGCGCAAGCTGGAGGCGCTCCGCCCGAAATTGAACGGCTGCGACAACCTGGCCGCCGAAACCGCCAAGGTCGAAGGCGCGGTCTCGGGCGATCTGGGCGAGGCCGAGGCCAAGGATCTCGCTCCCGCCTTCCGCCAGGCCGCCGAAGGCCTGCAGGTCGGGCAGGTGTCGGCGCCGATCCGCACCGAAGCGGGACTGCACCTGATCGCGGTCTGCGGCCGCCGGCAGGGCGGGGCCAATCAGATGAGCCACGACCAGATCGAAAGCCGCCTTTACGGTCAGGAACTCTCCATGATCGCCAAGCGCCAGCTGCGGGACCTGCGGAACTCGGCGACCATCGAGACGCGGTGAATCGACACGCCGTGATGGCGGCGCCCCTCGCGCTCAGCCTCGGCGATCCGGCGGGCGTCGGCCCGGAAATCGTGGTCAAGGCGTGGCGCGCCCTTCGCCGGGGTGGTCCCGCCTTCGTCGTGGTGGGCGATGCGCGATCCTTGTCGGCGGCGTGGGGCGGCGAAGACCCTCCTATCCAGATCGTCGCGGACATGGCGCGGGGCGCCGCGGTGTTCGAAGCCGCCTTGCCGATTCTGAACCGGCCCTTGCCGGCGGCGGTCGCCGGCGCAGCCTCCGCCGCGACGGCCGGATCGATCATCGGCTGGATCGAGACAGCGGCGACCCTCGCCCTGGCTGGCGAGGCGAGCGGCCTGGTCACCGCGCCGATCGCCAAGGCGCCGCTCTACGCCGCCGGTTTCACCTTCCCCGGCCATACCGAATTCCTCGGCGACCTGGCCCCGGCGCCGACGGGCGCCATCGCTCGCGGGCCGGTGATGATGCTCGCCGCCAGTGATCTTCGGGTGAGCCTGGTGACCATCCACGAGCCCCTGGCGCGGGTCCCCGGCCTGCTGACCCGGGCGGTGATCGTCAACGCCGGCCTGGTGACCGCGAGGGCCCTGGCCGACGACTTCGGCATCCAGCACCCGCGCCTGGCGGTGACCGGCCTCAACCCCCACGCCGGGGAGAACGGCGCCCTGGGAGACGAAGAGATCGCCATCATCGCCCCGGCCGTGCGGGCCCTTCGCGATCACGGCGTCGAGGCGAGCGGGCCTCACCCCGCCGACAGCCTGTTTCATGCCGAGGCCCGGACCACCTATGACGCGGCGCTGTGCATGTATCACGACCAGGCCCTGATCCCGGTCAAGATGCTCGACTTCTGGGGCGGGGTGAACGTCACCCTGGGGCTACCCATCGTGCGGACCTCGCCAGACCATGGGGTCGGCTTCGATATCGCCGGCCGGGGGGTCGCCCGGCCCGACAGCCTGATAGCCGCCATCAGGATGGCCGCCGGAATCGCGGC
>JACDGF010000231.1 GCA_013815405.1 Caulobacteraceae bacterium
GACTATGAAAATCTCGCCGACACCCTCCTCGCCTTCGTCACCCTCGCCGCCATACAATTCGGCGTCAGGCGGCTTGCCCGTACCTAGGCTTTTGAGTCAGGCTCTAAGGTGCTTTACGAACGGCCCGCGGGCGAGAGACGATCCTTGATAAGGGGAGGCACAGGTCATGAAATCGCACTCAAGGGTGGTGGTGGCGGCGATGGTGGCGACGATGGGGCTCGCGTCCTGCGAGACGGCGACGCCTTACCAGCCGCTGCGGCCCGGCTCGGGCGCTTCGGGCGGCTTCACCAATCAGCGCCTCGACGTCAATCATTTTCGGGTCACGTTCAAAGGCAACAGCCTGACCTCGCGCGAGACGGTGGAGACCTATCTGCTCTACCGCGCCGCGGAACTGACCGTCGATAACGGCTTCGACTGGTTCGAGACCGTCGACAAGCATACCCAGCGCGACAAGCGCACCTATGTCGATCCGGATCCGTTCTATGGGCCCGGCTACACCTGGGGCTATTGGCGCCCCAGCTGGCGCTACTACGGCGGCGGCTACGGCTGGCGCGACTGGGGCCCGTTCTGGGGCGACCCGTTCTGGGGCGACACCCCGACCGTGACCACGGTCCAGAAGTTCGAGGCCAGCGCCGATGTCCTCATGCACCACGGCCCCAAGCCGGCGGACGATCCCCGCGCCCTGGAAGCCCGCGCGGTGATCGCCAACCTCGGCCCGAAGATCGAGCGGCCGAAGGGGTAGGGCGATAATCTAACGCGGCGCCATGCGGATGGCGCCGTCGAGACGGACGTCCTCGCCGTTGAAATAGCCATTGGTGACCATGGCGAGGGCAAGCTGGGCGTACTCCTCGGCCTTGCCCAGGCGCTTGGGGAAGGGGACGGAAGCCGCCAGGGCCTCGCGCACATTCACCGGGGCGGCGTTCATCAGGGGGGTGTCGAAGATCCCCGGCAGGATGGTGTTGACCCGGATGCCCTCGCTCATCAGGTCTCGGGCGATGGGCAGGGTCATGCCGACCACCCCGCCCTTGGACGCCGAATAGGCGGCTTGGCCCATCTGGCCGTCCTCCGCCGCCACCGAGGCGGTGTTGACGATGGCCCCGCGCTCGCCATCTTCCAGCGGCTCGAGGCTCAGCATGCCGGCCGCGCTCTTGGCGATGCAGCGGAAGGTGCCGATGAGGTTGATCTGGATGATCAGGTTGAAGGCCGCCAGGGGGAAATGCCGGACCTCGCCGGTTTTTCGGTCGCGCCCGGCGGTCTTGGCGGCGTTGCCGGTGCCGGCGCAGTTGATCAGGATGCGTTCCTGGCCATGGGCGGCCCGGGCCTTGGCGAAGGCCGCGTCGACCTCCTCGTCCGAGGTGACGTTGCAGGGGCAGAAGAGCCCGCCGACGTCCTTGGCCACGGCCTCGCCCTTGGCCTCGTTCATGTCGAAGACGGCGACCTTGACCCCGTGGGCGGCCAGGGCGCGGACCGTGGCCTCGCCCAGGCCCGAGGCGCCGCCGGTGACCACCGCGGCGATGGAGGCGTCGAGCTTCATCGGTCGTTTCCCTTTCCTTACCGCTAGAGGCGGCGTCTCGGCGGAGGGGTTTAGCCCGGTGAGGCGAAAGCCAAAAGCATCACCCAACGTCAACCCGCCCAATGGCCGGCCACGAGGGCCGCGAACAAAAGCAATCCCGCGAGGGTGTTGGACTTGAACAGGGCCAGGGCGGCGGCGGCGGGATCGTCGAGTTTCAGGCGCAGGGGCTGGCGCGCCAGATGGATACCGAAAAGGACGACGATCGGGAGAAACCCGTAACCGAGGTTCCCCGTCCGCCAGGCCGCCAGGGCCAGCGCCAGGCTGGCGGCGTAGAAGACGAGCACCGCCCGGGGCGCCGCGTCGCCCAGGCGCCGGGCCGAGGACTTCACGCCGGCGAGCGCATCATCCTCCAGATCCTGGACGGCGTAGATGGTGTCGTAGCCCAGGGTCCACAGGACCCCCGAGGCGTAGAGCAGCAGGGCGCAGAGCGGCAGCGGCGAGACCACCACCGCGAGACTCTTGCCGGATGCCCAGGCGCCGGCCAGCAGGCTGAGGACCGTCGAGGCCGAAGGACCGCCCTTGGCGGCGGCGAAGCCGACGAGGGCGCCCCAGTTGAAGGTCAGGCCCAGCCACGCCTGGGGCCACCAGGTGACGCGCTTCATGAACGGGTAGGCCGCCACCAGGGCGAGGGAGGCGACGCCGAGGAACAGGCTGAGGATATTGAGGCTCATCAGGATGGCCAGGCCGGCCAGCGAACAGGCGACGACGAAAGCCCAGGCCGCGCGGACGCCGATCTGGCCAGACGCGACCGGGCGCCGCGCCGTGCGCGCCACCTTGGCGTCGATGTCGCGATCGACGATGTCGTTGAAGGCGCAGCCGGCCGCCCGCATCGCCGCCGCGCCAAGGGCGAAGAGGGCGAGCAGGCGCGGATCGGGCCATTCGCCGACCATCGCGGCGCCCAGCGCGATCCCCTGCCAGCCCGGCAGCATCAACAGCCAGATCCCCGTGGGGCGATCGAAGCGGCCGACCTTCAGCCAGGGGCGCCACGGCGCGGGAACGAAACGATCGACCCAGTTGGCGGGCGCGGCGTCGGGGAGGGGCGAAGTCAAGCGGCGCGGCGCTCCTGAACATCGGCGGCGAAGGCCTGTGGCTTTTGCGCCAGCGGCCCGCGAAATGCACGGCGCACCCTCCACGCGCAGGCAAAACACGACTATGTGATCGGCCCACCCGAGGCGGCCATGGATCAATACGAAGACGACGACGAAAGCGCTCGCGACCGGGTGCTGTCGAACGGCCAGGTGCTGGCGTTCATCGCAACGTACTGGCTGCGCAGGCGCTGGCTGTTCGCGGCCACCGTCTCACTCATCCTCATCGCCCTCGGCTTCGAACTTCTGGTTCCCAGGGCCTCCCAGGGCTTGGTCGACGCCGCCGTCGCGGGACCGTCGCACAGCGGCGCCGCCTGGCCCGCCTGGGGGTTCTTCGTCGCGGTCTACGTCGCCTTCGCCGTGATCCGGAACATCGCCTTCCGGTTCTGGATTCCCCTGGCCGCCCACACAATGAAGGAGATGACCGACGAGGGATTCCAGCGCGTCCAGGCCTTCTCGGCCGATTGGCACGGCAACAACTTCGCCGGGGCCACGGTGCGGCGCCTGTCGCGGGCGATGTGGGGCTATGACACGGTCGCCGATTCGCTGGTCCTGTGGATCGTCCCGGCGAGCGTGATCCTGGTGGGCCTGTCGGTCCAGATGATGCTGCGCTGGCCCTTGGTCGGCGCCTTTTCCCTGGGCATGGTGGCGCTCTACATTGCCTCCAACATCCTGTTCTCGAACTTCTACGTTCGAAAGGCCAATCTGCGTTCGGTGGCGATGGATTCGCGCATCGGCGGCGCCCTGGCCGACTCCATCGCGTCCAACCCAACCGTCAAGGGCTTCGGCGCGGAAGCTCGCGAGCAGGCGCGGATCGGGGTCGTCACGCGGGACTGGCGGGCCGCCACGACCATCACCTGGGTTCGCTACATGAACGTGTGGCTGATCCACGACATGCTCCTGGCCCTGCTCCAGGCGGGGTTGACCGGCCTGGTCGTGTGGCGCTGGACCCAGGGCCAGGCGAGCGCGGGGGACGTCGCCTTCGTGATCACCTCCTTTTTGCTGATGAGCGGCTATCTGCGCAACATCGGCGAGGAGATCCGCATGGCCCAGAGGGGCCTGGCCGACGTCGAGGACGTGGCGCGTTACGCCCGGATGCGTCCCGAAGTGGCCGATCGTCCGGGCGCCGGTGATTTTTGTGGCCAACGCGGGGAGATCGTCTTCGAGGCCGTGACCTTCCGCTACCAGAGCGCCGGCGCGCCGATCTACGACCGTTTCTCCTTGCGCATCGCGGCGGGGGAGCGGGTCGCCCTGGTCGGGCCCACCGGTTCGGGCAAATCCACTTTCGTGAAGTTGATCCAGCGCCTCTACGACCTGCAGGGCGGGCGGATCCTGATCGACGATGTGGACATCGCCACGGTGACCCAGGGCAGCCTGCGCCGCGGCATCGCCGTGGTGCCCCAGGATCCCGCCCTCTTCCACCGCACCATCGCCGAGAACATCGCCTACGCCAGGCCAGACGCCACGGCCGAAGAGGTCGCCCTGGCGGCGAGGCGTGCGCGGGCGCACGAGTTCATCCTGGCGTTGCCCAAGGGCTATGACACCCTGGTGGGCGAACGCGGGGTCAAGCTTTCCGGGGGCGAGCGCCAGCGTGTGGCGATCGCCCGGGCCTTCCTGGCCGACGCGCCGATCCTGGTGTTGGACGAGGCCACCTCGTCCCTGGACGTGGAAACCGAGGTCCAGGTGCAGGCGGCCACCGAGGAGCTGATGGCCGGGCGCACCACCATCGTCATCGCCCACCGCCTCTCCACCATCCGCGGGGCCGACCGGATCCTCGTGTTCGAAGCCGGCCGGGTGGTCGAGGAGGGCCGCCACAAGGATCTGGTCGCCAGAGGCGGGGCCTACGCCCGGCTGCACGCGGTGACGCAGGGGGCGTAGAGCGGGTAGCGCGGTCCATGCCAAGCTGGAGCCCCCTTCCCCGGCTTCGCCGGTACTTCCCCGGGAGGGGGAAGAGAAAGAAAAATCAGCGGCTTCTTTCTCCTCACCCCGGGGGGGGGGGGGGGGG
>JACDGF010000232.1 GCA_013815405.1 Caulobacteraceae bacterium
CGAAGGGTCGTCGCCCGAGCCCAGCGAAGCGGAGTTGGCCGGGGCGGCGACCGCCGACTCAGGCCCGAAAGGTCGCGCCTGCGACATGGCGCGCTGGCTGCAGAGCGCGCTACGAAAGGATCCGCTGGTTCAGGCCGCCGTCGCCCAGGTTCGTCCCACCCCGGGGTCGGCCGGCAAGGCGATCATGGTCTGGAACGGCGACTGGGTACGGAGCCACGGCGAAGAGGGCAAGGGGCTCGCCGCGGTCAGGGAGGCGATCCTGTGGGAAATCGCCTTCGCCCCCGCGGCTTGCCGCTCCGAACCCGTGAGCGGCCTTGTCCTGATTTCCTTGAGCCAGAGCCCGGGCGCCCCCCAACTGGCCGTTGGTCTAGCGGCGTGGCGCTGGTCGGACCTGTTGACGCCGCGCCGGAGCGCCTCGGCCGACACCGCGCGGTAAGCCGGTCGCCGCGGCGGCGCCCCGGAGATCGGTCACGCCATCACGATCACCACCACGCGCCGGTTCTGCGCCCGACCCGTATGGGTGGAATTGGAGGCCACGGGCGTCTCGTCCCCGTACGAAATGGCCGACATCCGGTTCAGGGGCACGCCCTGCTGGTTCATGAACCGGCGGACGGCCTCGGCTCGCGCTTCGCCCAGTTGCAGGTTGCGGGGCTTGGGGCCGGTGGAATCGGTGTGACCCTGGATCTCGAGGTAGACGTTCTTGTTGTCGGTCTTCAGCTTCTGCACAAAGTCCATCAGCCGGGTCTGGGCCTCCGGGGAGAGCCGCGCGCTGTCGACCGGGAACTTCACCGAATCATCCGACAACACCATGGCGTAGAGGAACTTGCCTTCGGCCAGCTTCCCGGCGGCCCGGGCCCGCTCCAGCGCTTCGCGCGAGGTGCGGTCGAGATCAGCCAGATGGGTGTCGTCCTGGTCGAGGCGCGCCTGGTTGGCGGTCGCCTTCTGGTCGATGACGGCGACCTGTTCACGCACGAACCCTTTGGTGGCGCAGCCGTTCATGCCGACGGCGCCGACCATGACCGCGCCCACGATCCAGGCGCCGGAATTGACCCTCATTGAGACCTCTCGACCTTGTTTTTCCGCGCGGAAGCGCCGAGGCGGCGGCTTTCGATGGCTTCCGTCAGCGGATAATGATCGGTTCAAAACGGCCATTTCGTGGCGCGAGGCCGCGCCGTCCGAGCCCTATGGCGCCGCCGCACAGGATCGAACTGTGGACCTCAGCCTTACCAAGGATGCGCTCTACCACTGAGCTACGGCAGCGTTCCCGAAAGGGGAAGGGCGCGGTGTTAGCGAAACGGGCGGGCGGTGGGAAGCAAAATCGCCTTGACGGGCCGGCGTGGCGGGCTAGGCGTCGCGGCCATGGACGATCAGCCAAAGTCGCCCGACACGGCCAAGCCCCGACCGCCGCCCGCGAGCGGCGCGGGGCGGGATGCGCGGCTCGCCGCGGCCCTTCGCGCCAATCTGAAGCGGCGAAAGGCGGCGCCGAGGGCTGACGACTAGCTGGGCGCTATCGCTGGGCTCCGACGCCGGATAAGAGGCTGGCTGGCGGGGGGTTTTCGGCCGCCGGTCGGGCGGCCAGGGTCGAGGGCGGAATGGACAAGATCGCCATCGTGGGCGGCGAGCGCCTGGTGGGGGAAATCCGGATCAGCGGGGCCAAGAATTCGGCCATCAAGCTGATGGCCGCCAGCCTGTTGACCGACGAGCCCGTGCGACTGACCAACATGCCGCGCTTGGCGGACACCCGGTTCCTCGGGCGGCTGCTAGGTCGCCTGGGGACCGAGGTGGTCGAGACCGACGGCCCGAACGGCGGTCAGACCATCCTCACCACGCCCGAAATCCTCAGCACCATCGCCCCCTACGACCTGGTCCGCCAGATGAGGGCCTCGTTCAATGTCCTGGGTCCGCTCCTGGCGCGCGCCGGCCAAGCCAAGGTCAGCCTGCCGGGGGGGTGCGCGATCGGCGCCCGGCCGGTCGACCTGCACCTGCAGGCCCTGGAGGCCCTGGGCGCGCGCATCGAACTCAACGAGGGCTATGTCTACGCCCAGGCGCCTCGAGGCTTGAGGGGCGCCAGAATCGAATTCCCGTTCGTCTCGGTAGGGGCCACCGAGCACGCCCTCCTGGCCGCGGTGCTGGCGCGCGGGGAGACGGTGCTGACCGGGGCCGCCCGCGAGCCGGAGATCGTCGACCTGGCCCTCTGCCTCACCGCCATGGGGGCGAGGATCGAGGGCGCCGGGAGCGCCACCATCCGCATCGTCGGAGTGGAGCGGCTCTCCGGCGCGACCCACGCGGTGGCCCCCGATCGCATCGAGACCGGCACCTACGCCCTGGCCGCGGCCATGGCCGGTGGCGAGGTCCGCCTGACCAACACCCGCGCCGACATCATCGAGTCCCTTCTCGTCAAGATGGAGGAGGCCGGGGTGGAGGTGGATCGTGGCGCCGACGGCCTGACCGTCCGGCGCAACGGCGGGCGGCTCAAGGCGGTGGAGGTCACCACCGATCCCTATCCCGGATTCGCCACCGACCTTCAGGCCCAGTTCATGGCCCTGATGACCCTGGCCGACGGCGAAAGCGTCGTGCGCGAGACCATCTTCGAGAACCGCTTCATGCATGCGCCCGAACTGGCGCGCCTGGGGGCGGACATCGTGGTCAACGGCGGCGAGGCGCGGGTGCGCGGGGTGGCGAATCTCGAAGCGGCGCCGGTGATGGCCACCGACCTTAGGGCCTCGGTCGGCCTGGTGATCGCCGCCCTGGCCGCGCGGGGGGAAACGGTGGTCGACCGGGTCTATCATCTGGATCGCGGCTTCGAGCGGCTGGAGGAAAAATTGTCGGCTTGCGGCGCCCGGGTGCGCCGGATCAGCGACGCGGGAGAAGAGGCCTGACGTGACCGGATCGCCGCCCCTGCGCCTGCTCGCCGAGGACGTCGAGGATCTGGCGGTGATCTCCGCGGCCCTCCAGGACGCGGTGACCCGGATCGGGGACATCCACTGGGAGCCGGCGGCGCGGCGCCTGACCATCGCCTTCAACCGCTTCCGCTGGGAAGCGCCCGCCGGGCCGGGCGAGCGCGTGCGCTCGGGCCTGCAGCTGGGAAGTGTCCTGGAGGTCAAGGGGCGAAACTTGCGGCGCGAGGCCAAGGACGCGGTGCTCGAACTCCTGGCCCTCACCTTCGACCCGGGCGAAGCGCCGGACGCGGCGCCCGGAGGCGTGGTCACCTTCACCTTCGCCGCCGGCGGCGACCTGGCCGCGACGGTGGAGTGCATCGACGCGGCCCTGGCGGACCTCTCCGCGCCCTGGTCCACGGCCCGCAAGCCGGAACATGACGGCTGAGGGATCCCCGGCCCGCGGCCTTTGGGGCGCGCGTAACTGCGGCTAGAACCCGTCCATGCCCGCCGACGCTGCCAACCACCGCCTGCAGTCCGTGGAGTTGGACGAAGAGTCCCTGGCGGCCGCCTCGCGCGATCAGGAGCAGGAACGCCAGATCGCCATTTTCGACCTGCTGGAGGACAATTATTTCGCGCCCGACGGCGCCGCGGGCGGACCCTATGACCTCGCGATCGCCCTGATCGACAATCGCCTGGCCCTGGACATCACCGGCCCCGGCTATCAGCGCCGGCACCTGCTCTCGCTTTCGCCCTTCAAGGGCGTGGTGCGCGACTATCATATGATCTGCGAGAGCTATTTCGAGGCCATCCGCAACGCCACGCCCCACCGGATCGAGACCCTCGACATGGGCCGTCGCGGCCTGCACGACGACGGTTCCACCCTGCTGCGCTCGCGTCTGGCGGGAAAGGTCGACACCGACCTGGACACCGCCCGGCGCCTGTTCACCCTGATCTGCGCCCTGCACTGGCGGGGTTGATCGTGGGGCGCCTGCCAGGGGCGGTGCTCTTCGCCTGCAACCTCAACCGCGTGCGCTCGCCCATGGCCGCCGGCCTGATGACCCGGCTGTTCGGGACCCGCGTGTTCGTCGACAGCTGCGGCCTGCGCTTGGATGGAGATAGTCTGGCCGATCCGTTCGCGGTGGCGGTGATGGACGAACTGGGGGTGGATCTCGCCGGCCACCGGTCCAAGACGTTCGACGACCTGGAAGACGAGTCCTTCGACACGGTCGTCTCCCTGAGCCCCGAGGCCCACCATCGCGCCGGCGAACTGGCGCGTCGCCGGGCCGTGGACCTGGAATACTGGCCGACCCACGATCCGACCCTGGCGACAGGCGCGCGCGACGCGGTGCTGGACGCCTACCGCGCGGTCCGAGACGGCCTGGAGGCGAGGATCATCCGGCGCTTTGGCCAGACGCGGACGTTCGGGGGATAGAGGCGCTTAGGGATCCACGAAGGCGTAGCCCTCGATGCGGACGAAGGCGTAGCCCTGGTCGATGGCGTCGGCCTCCTCTTTGGGCGTCGCGGTGAGCAGGCTGCGCCGGTTCGCCGCGTTCCAGAACTGTTTGAGCGGGACGGTTCCGGGCCGGGGCTCGGCGTAGACGAAGCCCTGGGAGCCCTCGAACGCATACCCCCCGGCCAGGGCGTCGCGCTCCCCCTCGGCGGTGGCGACGGTGGCATGGTCGCCCACGGCCTCGTTCCAGTAGAGTTTCAGCGGCAGGGTTCCTTCGCCCGCCTCGGTGAGCACATAGGCCTCGGTCCGCACGCGCCGGTAACCCGC
>JACDGF010000233.1 GCA_013815405.1 Caulobacteraceae bacterium
GAGTTTTGATGTCGAGGCCTATGACGTGGACGGCGCCAGCCTGTTGCAACCGGTGGACATCGAGACGGCCGTCTATCCGTTCCTGGGGCCGGGGCGGACCGCCGACGATGTCGAGCATGCCCGCGGCGCGCTCGAAAAGGCCTATCACGACCGTGGGTATCAATCGGTGGTGGTCGAGGTTCCCGCCCAGAACCCCGGAGAGATCATCCGCCTGCACGTGGTCGAGGCCCCGGTTGGGCGCCTGCGGGTAGTGGGCTCACGGTATTTCTCTCCCGAAGTCATCCGCCGCCTTACCCCCTCCCTGAAGGAAGGCGAGGTTCCCGACTTCAACCACACCCAGAAGGAGCTGGCCGAGACCAATCGCCTCTCCGACCGGCGGGTGACGCCGGTGCTGCGAGCCGGCGTGGCGCCCGGGACCGTGGACGTCGACCTCAAGGTCAGCGACACCCTGCCAGCGCACGCCAGCCTCGAATTGACCAATGACCACAGCCAGGACACCAAGCCCCTGCGCCTGATCGCCTCGGCCCATTACGACAACCTCTGGCAACTGGGCCACAGCGTCTCCTTCACCTATTCGGTGGCCCCGCAGAGGCCCAGCGACTCCCAGATCTTCGCCGGCTCCTATCTGGCGCCCCTGTGGGGAACGCCGTGGAGCCTCCTGGCCTACGGCTATGATTCCAACAGCAATGTGGCGACCCTGGGCGGCACGAATGTGCTGGGCAAGGGCTATGCGCTGGGCCTGCGGGGAATTCGCCAGCTGCCCAGGCTGGCCGACTTTTCCCAGTCCCTGAGCTTCGGGCCCGACTTCAAGCATTTCGACGAGAACATCTCCTTCGGGGGGCCGGTCCAGGCAGACAACGTCGTCTATGTTCCCTTCAACGCCGTCTACAGCCTGCAGCGCGCCGACGACCGCTCGAGCGAGCGGGGCTCCCTGGGCGTCACCGCCGGAATCCGCGGGCTCGGAAGCGACATCGCGGCCTTCCAGTTCAAGCGCGGCGACGCCAATCCGAATTTCATCCACCTGAACCTCGACATGGCCCTGACCCAGGCCCTGGGCCACGGGGTGGAGGCGGCGGAGCGCTTCTCGGGCCAACTCGCCGACCAGCCCCTGATTCCCAGCGAGGAGTTCGCCGCCGGCGGCCTCGCCTCGGTGCGCGGCTACCTGCAGTCCGAGGCGATCGGCGACAGCGGTTTTTCCGGCTCGCTGGAACTGCGCTCGCCGGCTCTCGCGCCCCGGCTGGGCCGCCTCGCCGATCGGTTCGTCGAGGATCTGCGCGTCTATGGCTTCGTCGACGGCGCGTTCCTGCGCGTCATCGACCCGCTGCCTGAACAGACGGACGTCTTCGCTCTCTACAGCGCCGGCCTGGGCGTCCGCTTCCAGGTGCTGAAATATCTCAGGGGCGATCTCGTGCTGGCGCTGCCGCTCGTCGACGGCGCGGTGACGAAGATGGGCCAGCCGCGCGCGGTCTTCAGCGTGAAATCGGAATTCTGACATGCGCCGCGACTCGTCCCCGGGAAAAAGAGACATGCGAGCCTTGCTCCTCATCGTGGCCCTGGCCGCGATCTGCCCGCCGGCCGCCGCAAACGCCTGGTGGCAGAAGGACTGGCCGTTTCGAAAGGAGATCACCCTCGACGCTTCGCCCAAGGGCGGCAACATCGTCCAGCCGGCCGGGCGGGTCCCGGTGCTGGTCCGCCTGCACAGCGGCAACTTCAAGTTCGCCGACGCCCAGGACAACGGCGCCGACCTGCGCTTCGTCGCCGGCGACGACAAGACGCCGCTGGCCTTCCACGTGGAGACCTTCGATCCCCTGCTGGGCGTGGCCGCGGTGTGGGTCGACGTGCCCCAGTTCCCCGCCGGCGCGGCCAAGCCGATCTGGCTCTACTACGGCAACAAGAAGGCCACGCCGGCGGGCGACGCGGCGGCCACCTTCGACGCCGACTACGCCGGGGTCTATCACTTCGATGGGGCGGGGGGGACGCCGCCGGCCGACAAGACCGCCAACCACAACAACGCCGCCGGCCCCGTCGCCGGGATCGATCAGGCGGCGATCATCGGCAAGGGCGCGCGCTTCACCGGCGCCGGCGCCGTGACCATCCCGGCCTCGGCGTCCCTGGCGATCCCGGCGGGCGGACCCTTCACCTTCAGCGCCTGGGTCAAGACCGCCGCGCCCCAGCCCCGGGCGGCGCTCTACGCCCGCCGCGACGGCGCCTCGGCTCTCGTCGTCGGTTTGGACCAGGGCATTCCGTTCCTCGAGGTCCGTGCCCCGGGCGGGGTCCGGCGCGCCGCGGCCACCGCCGCAATCACCGCCAACCAGTGGGCCCACATAGCCGCCGTCGCCGACGGCAAGGCGATCAACCTCTATGTCAACGGCCGTCCCGCCGCCGCCCTCGCCGGCGCCCTGCCCGCCCTCTCCTCGGCGACGGGCCTGGGAGGAGACGTGGCCGCGCCGTCCGACCTGGCGCCCCTCGTCGGTGAAATGGACGAAGTGCGCCTCTCGCGCGTCGCCCGACCGGCCGCCCTGATCGCGGTGGATGCTTCCAGCCAGGGCGCGGAATCCAAGCTGGTCGCCTATGGCGCGGACCAGAAGCAGGCGGGGATCGGCTTCGGGTCCCTGGGCCTGATCGTCACTCACGTCGATGCGCCGGCCTGGGCGATCATCGCCCTTCTCGCGATCCTGGCCGTGGCCTCCTGGCTCGTGATGGTCAACAAGACGACCTATGTGAACGGCGTCGACAAGGCCAATGACGCATTCCTGGAGGAATTCCACAGCCACGGCGGCGACCCCCTCTCGCTCGACGCCGCGGCGCCGGCGGAGCGGTTCGGCGCCTCCTCGATCTTCCGGGTCTACCACGCCGGCGCCCAGGAGATGGCGCGGCGCGCGGCGCGTGGGCAGGGAACGGTCACCTACGAGGGCATCGAGGTCATCCGCTCACTGATGAATACCGCCCTGGTGCGCGAGAACCAGCGGCTGTCTCGTTCCATGGTGATCCTCACCATCGCCATTTCGGGGGGGCCGTTCCTGGGCCTGCTCGGCACGGTGGTGGGGGTGATGATCACCTTCGCCGACATCGCCGCCGCCGGCGACGTCAACATAAACGCCATCGCGCCGGGGATTTCGGCGGCCCTGCTGGCGACCATCGCCGGCCTCGCTGTCGCGATCCCGGCCCTGTTCGGCTACAACTACATCCTCCTGCGCAACAAGAACGTCTCGGCGAACATGCTGGTGTTCGTCGACGAATTCGCCACGCGCATCTCCGAACTCCACCGGGACGCCGACCGTCCCCTGGCCGCCGAATAGGAGACCCGTCGTGCAGGTCCAGGACGAAGACAAACCCTATGACGACATCAACATCACCCCGATGCTGGATCTGGCCTATGTGCTGCTGGTCATCTTCATCATCATGACCACCGCAGCGGTCCAGGGGATCAAGGTCGACCTGCCCAAGGCCAGCTCCACGGTGAGCCTCTCCAAGCCCAAGACCAAGGCGATCACCGTCAACCCCAACGGCGACATCTTCCTGGACGCCTATCCGGTGACCCTGCCCGATCTCGAGAGCCGGCTTCGGACCGCCAAGGCGCTCGACCCCGACTTCCCCGTGGTCGTGAAGGGCGATTCCCTGGTCCAGTACCAGAAGGTCATGGACATCCTCGACCTGCTCCGGCGCCTCGACCTCAACAAGGTCGGCCTAGTCACCGGCAAGCCCCAGGCGGGATGAGGTTTCGCGCCGGGCCATGACCGAGCCACCAAAATCCAGAACCAGGCGGCGCCTCGGCCCGGCGATCGGCGCCGGCGTGATCGTCGCCCTGGGGATCGGTGTCTGGTTCCTCGGCCAGAACATTTCGGGGGTCAACCGGCCGAGCGCCCCGGTGACCACCATCGATCTGCTGCCGCCTCCTCCCCCGCCCCCGCCCCCGCCTCCGCCGACCCCGGAAAAGCCGCCCGAGCCGGACAAGGTCGTCGAGGCGCCCAAGCCGGTGGATCAGCCCAAGGCCGAACAGCCCCGGCAGCTGACCATCGCGGGGCCCGCCCAGGCGGGCGGCGATGCGTTCGGCATCAAGGCGGGCGCCGGGGGCGGGCAGAGCGTCATCGGTGGCCCGGGCGAGGGGACCGGGGGCGGCGGAGGCGGTGGGGTCGCCCAGGCCAGCTACGGGCGCTTCCTGTCGTCGGAGATCCAGCAGGCCGTGCAGTCGGACGACCACGTCAACCGCCAGGTCTTCACCGCCGACGTGGCGGTGTGGGTCGACCCCGGTGGCCGCCTGACCCGAGCCAGAATCCTTCGGACCAGCGGCGACGGCAAGCTCGACCGCGTGCTCGTCGCTGCCCTGGAGAGCATGCGCGCGCTCGGCGAGCCTCCCCCCGCCACGTTCAAATTCCCCCAGCGGGTCACCATCCGGGGGAGGCGGGCGTGAAGTTTACATACCTCGTCGCTGCGGGAGCCCCCTTCCCCGGCTTCGCCGGTACTTCCCCCACGCCAACGGGAAGAGAGCGCGATTGTTGCTTCTCTCCTCCCCCCTGGGGGAGGGGGACCCCGAAGGGGTGGAGGGGGTCGCCGCCGCATCTACGATCCGGCATTTCAAAGGACCAGCCATGACTCCGACGACCTTCGCCGCCCTGGCCGCGGCCATGATCGCCGGACCGGCCTTGGCGCAAAGC
>JACDGF010000234.1 GCA_013815405.1 Caulobacteraceae bacterium
TCGGCCCAAGGGCGCGAGGGCCGGTTCGCCGGTCAGGTGCTCGAGCCCGGCGGCGGCGTCGATCAAGCCCCTGTCGAAGAACACCCACCCCTCTCGCCGGCGGGCCGCCGCGCGGTCGGCGAGGGCCACCGCGACGGCGCGACGAAGAAAGGCGATCCCGTCCACCCACGGGAACGCCGAGTCGCCGGCGCGAATCTCCTCCCGGACGATCCGGCGACCAGGCTCCTCGACCGTGGCGTAGCCCCGGCGAGCCAGTTCGGCGACCAACGTCGACTTGCCGCCCCCCGAACATCCGGAGATCACGACGAACCGATTCATATCCGTCTCCGTCCCGATAAGGTGCGTTCGAAGGTTGCGCGGGGACAGGAGCTGTCACCGAACCCGCAATAGGGGCTTCAATCACGCGCGGGGCATTGCGGTCGGTGGCACAAGAGCTAGTCTCTCGCTCAAGGGGAGGGACGCGGGAGCATGACGGCGGCTGTATTCAAGAGCGACCGGGGCAGCTTTTTTTACCCTGGTATGGCAATTATTGCAGTCGCGGCAGTGCTTACGGGCTTCAGCACAACTTATCTTATTCCGGTCGCGCGGTTGCAGTTTGGAGGCCCGATCATTGCGCATATCCATGGCGGACTATTCTTCGCTTGGATGGCGTTGGTTACCGCCCAGCCGCTACTCATCCGGACCCACCGATGGCAGCTACACCAAAAACTGGGGCTTGTTGCGCTTCCGTTGGCTGTCGCCATGGCAATGAGTGGGACTGGCGTTGGCCTTTATGCAGTTCGACGCGACCTGGCGGCTGGTGCGGGTGACATCGGTTACTCAAGCCTTATCGGCGTGCTCACGACCATGGCCATATTCGTTGCTTTGGTAGCAGCTGCAATCGCGCTGCGGAAACGCCCGGCGTGGCACAAGCGGATGATACTGCTGGCGACCATAGCAATTCTTTGGCCGGCATGGTTTCGGTTTCGGCACTTGATGCTTTGGGTGCCTCGTCCGGACATCTGGTTGGCGGTCGTACTTTCAGATTCCCTGATTCTCGTCGCAGCTCTGAGAGACCAGTTCGCATTCGGCCGCGTGCATCCTGCATACTGGATATTCGGTTCGGCGCTCGTCGCCGAACATGTCGCTGAAGCCTTGCTGTTCGATTCCCCTCCATGGCGCGCGGCCGCGAAGGTGATTTATTCGATGTTGGGGTGAACGCAAGCGACTGCCGATCACCCGCCACAGTAGCGACAAGCCCACCTGCACGGCAAATCGATGAGTCTTCTGCCGCAGCGATTTCTAAACGACGACCGCTTCCGGGTCCCGTTTCAGGGATGAATGACGTGAAGTGGGCACTTGGGTCGGATCGCGTCCTTGCGGGCCGAAGGATGAGCGGACCTTCGCCCCCGCCGAGCGAACGTCGGTTTGCAAGAACAGCGCCAATGACCGCTGGCCCACGCCGGTCGAAACAGCCGGGCGGGCGTTACCCTGACGCCGATCTTCCGAGCCGCCGTTTGGGACACCGGTCCTACCCGGACCCGAATGCGGGGTGGTAGCGGACCTCGCCAACCGACTCGACCCCGCCGAGTACAAGGCGCTGGAAGTGCTTCCCGGTTCGGCCGTAACGGAGGTTCGGATCGTGGGAGAAGCCGAAGCGGCCATAATAGACGGGCTCCCCGAGCACCACGCAGCCGTGTGCGCCGATATCGCGGAGTCGGTTCAAGCCTTCTTCGACCAAGGCGCGACCGACGCCACGGTCTTGGCTGCAAGGCGCGACCGCGACCGGTCCCAGGCCGAACCAGGACCCTTGATTTCCATCGATCGCGACCGGCGAAAAGGCCGCGTGCCCAACGATGCGGCCCTCATCCTCGGCGACCAAGGAAATCGTCAGGGCTCCTTCCGATCTTAACCGCTCGACGATGCCGGCTTCGTTGCCGTCGCTGATTGGCGCACCCGCGAACGCCTCTGCAATCAGTTTGCCTACGGCGGGCGCGTCCGCGATAGTCTCGTCTCGTACTTGCATTCGAGGGTGGTATCGGCGCGGGGAAAGGTCCGCAACCTGCACGGACCGTGCGCCCGCTTCCTGTGAAAACCCGGGGGGTCGGGGGGCCGCATCCAAAGGGCGCGTTTTCAGAGCCACCCCAACGTCCCCTCCCGACGCGGAGTAGGCATTGAATGTCTTGATCGATGGCGGCGCCGGCCCTCCGCGGACATTCGGAAGGTCTCCGCCGGGCGATCCGCGCCCGGCTGCCGCCCCGCCTTCGCGAACCCGCCGCCAACGGTGGATCCGGTTGAACGTCCAGCGTGGCGCGGGCGCAATCCCTTGCGCCCGGACGCCCCCTCGCCTAAGAGAGCGCCCCGAAGGCCTGTCCGTCGTCCGCGTGGATGCGGGGGCGGACTTTTCTTTTTCTCCTTGGGGGCCTGACGAATGCCGCTCGACCTCGCCAACGCCGAATCCGCCGGCGGCGGGAAGCTCGCTCCCGCCGTGCTGACCCATCTCCAGCGCCTGGAAGCCGAGAGCATCCACATCATGCGCGAGGTGGTGGCCGAGTGCGAAAAGCCGGTGATGCTCTATTCGGTCGGCAAGGACTCGGCGGTCATGCTCCACCTGGCGGCCAAGGCCTTCTATCCCTCCCGGCCGCCCTTTCCCCTGTTGCACGTCGACACGACCTGGAAGTTCCAGGCCATGTACGAGATGCGCGAACGCATGGCGCGAACCCTTGGCTTCGAGCTCCTGGTCTACCGGAACCCGGACGCCGAGGCGCGGGGCATCAACCCGTTCGACCACGGCTCGCTCCACACGGACCTGTGGAAGACCGAAGGGCTGAAACAGGCCCTGGACAAATACGGCTTCGACGCCGCCTTCGGGGGCGCGCGGCGCGACGAGGAAAAGAGCCGGGCCAAGGAGCGGGTGGTCTCCATCCGCACGGCCCAGCACGGCTGGGACCCGAAGAACCAGCGGCCGGAGCTGTGGAAGCTCTACAACACAAAGATGACCAAGGGTCAGAGCTTGAGGGTGTTCCCGATCTCCAACTGGACCGAACTGGACATCTGGCAGTATATTCACCTGCAGGACATCCCCATCGTGCCCCTCTACTTCGCGGCCGAGCGTCCGGTCGTCGAGCGTGACGGCATACTGATCATGGTCGACGACGAGCGGATGCGCCTGGCGCCAGGCGAGACGCCGATGATGAAGAAGGTCCGCTTCCGCACCCTCGGCTGCTACCCCCTCACCGGGGCGGTGGAGAGCGACGCGGAGACCCTGCCCCAGATCATTCAGGAGATGCTGCTGACCACCACCTCCGAGCGCCAGGGCCGGGCCATCGACCACGACCAGTCGGCCTCGATGGAGAAGAAGAAGCGCGAGGGTTATTTCTGATGGCCCACGTTTCGGATCTCATCGCCACCGACATCGACGCCTATCTGGACGCCCACCAGCACAAGTCGCTTTTGCGGTTCATCACCTGCGGTTCGGTCGACGACGGCAAATCGACCCTGATCGGGCGCCTGCTCTACGATTCGAAGATGATCTTCGAGGACCAGCTGGCCGCGCTCGAGGCCGACTCCAAGCGGATCGGCACCCAGGGCGGCGAGATCGATTTCGCCCTGCTGGTGGACGGACTCGCCGCCGAGCGCGAGCAGGGCATCACCATCGACGTCGCCTATCGCTTCTTCTCCACCGACAAGCGCAAGTTCATCGTCGCCGACACCCCGGGCCATGAGCAGTACACCCGCAACATGGTCACCGGCGCCTCCACGGCCGATTTGGCGGTGATCCTGATCGACGCGCGCAAGGGCGTGCTCACCCAGACCCGCCGCCACAGCTTCCTCGTGAGCCTGATCGGCATCCGTTCGGTCGTGCTGGCGGTGAACAAGATGGATTTGGTGGGCTTCGACCAGGCGGTGTTCGACGAGATCGTCGCCGACTATCGCGCCTTCGCTTCGGAGATCGGTCTCACCGAAGTCCTGGCCATCCCGATCTCGGGCCTGAAGGGCGACAACATCGCCTCCAGGAGCGATCTTACCCCCTGGTACGACGGGCCCTCGCTGATGCGCCACCTGGAGACGGTGGAGATCGACGCGGCGCGCCTGCAATCGGGGCCCCTGCGGATGCCGGTGCAGTGGGTCAACCGGCCGAACCTGGACTTCCGCGGCTTCGCAGGGACGATCTCCGGAGGCGCGATCGCAGCGGGCGACCGGATCGTCGTGCTGCCGTCCGGGCAGACGAGCGAGGTCGCGCGCATCGTGACCTACGACGGCGACCTCGAACGGGCCGTCGCGGGCCAGTCGATCACCCTCACGCTGACCGACGAGATCGACGTCAGCCGCGGCGACGTGATCGCGCGGCCGAACCATCAGCCGATCGTCGCTCAGCAGCTCGACGCGATGATCTGCTGGATGACCGACAAGCCGCTCGCGCCCGGTGGCCGTTACGCGCTCAAGCACACGACCCGGTGGACCCGCGCGATTGTCGATTCGATCGCATTTGGCCTCGACGTCAACACCGGCGAGCACCGCGACGTGGACCAACTCGGTCTCAACGATCTCGGCCGCGTTCGGCTGCGCACGACGACCCCCGTGATCGTGGATCCTTACAGCCACAACCGCACGACAGGCTCGTTCATCCTCGTCGACGAGGCCACGAACACGACCGTTGCGGCCGGTATGCTGGT
>JACDGF010000235.1 GCA_013815405.1 Caulobacteraceae bacterium
GCCGCTCGCCGCCGCGCCCGCGGCCGTGCTCGCCAGCCTCGTCGCCCGCGCCGCCGCCGACCCGGCCGACCCGGTCACCCTGCTGGCTATCCTCAAGCACCCGCTGACGCGGCTGGGGCGGGAGCTTGGCGACCTGCGGAGCGCCCGGCGGGCTCTGGAGCGATACGGGCTTCGGGGGTCGAGCCCCGGCGGCTGGGAGGGCCTCGATCTGGGGCTGCACGAAACCCTCGCCCGGTCGCGCGCGGACGAGACGCCGTCGGAGAGTCGCATCGCCGCCCTGATCGAAGCCATCGGCCTGTCGCCGGTCATCCGCGAGGCTCTCGCCCTGGCGGATGCGCCCTACACGGGCGAGACGTCCACGCCCGCCGAGGCGGCCCGAGCGCTGGCCCTCGCCCTCGAAACCCTGGCGGCGGGCCCGCGCGGAGGCCTGGGCGATCTTTGGGCCGGGCCGGCCGGAGAGGCCCTGGCCGGGGTCCTGGCCGCCCTGTTGGAGGAGAGCGACGCCCTGCCGGAGGTGACGCGGACGGGGTTCTCCGAACTGCTGGACGGCCTGCTGGCCGGCGAGGGGATTCGCCCCGGCGGGGCCAGCCATCCGCGCCTTCGGATCATGGGCGTCCTGGAAGCGCGCCTGGTGCGAGCCGATCTCCTGGTCCTGGCTGGCCTGGAGGAGGGGATGTGGCCCCAGGCGGCGCCGATCGACCCTTTCCTGTCGCGGCCGATGCGCGAGCGCCTGGGACTGCCGCCGCCGGAACGCCGCATTGGCCTGTCCGCCCACGACTTCGCCCAGGCCGCCTGCGCGCCGAAGGTGGTGCTGCTCAGTTCGGAGCGGCGCGGTGGGGCGCCGGCGGTGGCGTCGCGCTGGCTGTGGCGCCTGCGAACCCTGGCCGGGGGAGCGGGCCTGGATTTGCCCGGCCGCCCGGACACGATCACCTGGGCGAGAGCCCTCGATGCCCCGATTGAGAACCCCCCCGATTCCCTGAAGACAGCGGCCCGGCCGCGCCCGACGCCGCCGGCGGAGGCGCGCCCGCGCAAGCTCGCCGTCACCGCCGTGGAGCGCTGGCTTCGCGACCCCTATGGCCTCTATGCCCGCGAGATCCTCAAGCTCAGACCGTTGGACCGGCCGGGCGAGCCGGTCGAGGCGCTGGCGCGTGGGAGCGCCATCCACAAGGCCTTCGAGCGCTTCGCCCTGGAGCATCCAGGTGAGCTGGCGCCGAACGCCGAAGGACTTTTCGCCGCCCTATTGCTGGAGGAACTGCGCCGGGCGGGCATGCGCGAAGCCAGGATGGCGCGGGAACACGCCCTGGCCGCCAACGTCGCCCCCTGGGTGATAGAATTCGAGCGCCGTCGCCGGCCGAGCGCGCGGCTGATCGTGGAGAGCCAGGGCGAACTGGCCTTCGACGCGCCGGGCGGCCGTTTCACCCTCACCGCCAAGGCCGACCGGATCGAGGCCCGGGGCGCCGTCGCGGATATCCTGGACTTCAAGACCGGCCAGGCCCCCAGCGCCAAGCAGGTGCGATCCGGCCTGTCGCCTCAGCTGACCCTGACCGGCGCCATCCTGGCCGAGGGGGGATTTGCCGATCTCGGCAAGTTGGACCCGAAGGACCTTCTCTACGTCCGCGTCAGCGGCGGCCGCACGCCGGGCCGTGAGGAATCGCGGGGCGCCGGCGAGGCGGCGGAACTCGCCGCCCAGGCCCTGGCCGGCCTGAAGCGCCGGGTGTTCAAGTTCGACGATCCGGCCACCGCCTATCCCTCCTGGGCCGCCCCGCAGTTCATCGGTCTCCAAGGCGGCGACTACGATCATCTGGCCCGTCTTTGGGAATGGCATGTGATCGGCGAAGGCGAAGGGGAGGAGGCTTGAGGTGAGAGCGTCGGTCCAACCCCAGACCCTGGCCTCCGACCCTCGCGCCTCGGTGTTCGTCGCCGCCAACGCCGGCTCGGGCAAGACCTCGACCCTGGTCAAACGCGTCGCCCGCCTGCTGCTCGCCGGCGCCCGGCCCGAGGCCATGCTCTGCGTCACCTACACCAAGGCCGCGGCGGCGGAGATGCAACGGCGCCTGTTCCAACAGTTGGGCGCCTGGGCGGTGATGGGCGACGAGGCGTTGAATCTCGAACTTGCCGGCGTCGACGAGGCGGGCCGGGAACTGCCGCTGGCCCGCCGCCTCTTCGCCCGCGCCCTGGAGACGCCCGGCGGCCTCAAGATTCAGACCCTCCACGCCTTCTGCGAGAAGCTCCTGCGGCGGTTTCCCCTGGAAGCGGGGGTTTCGCCCGGGTTCACGGTGCTGGAGGATGTCGCCGCCGCCGAGGTCTCGGCGCGGGCTCGGGACGATGTGGCGGCCCTGGCCCTGGCCGATCCGGACGGGCCGGTGGGCCGGGCCTACGCCCATTTCTCCGTCGAGCTGGACTGGGGCGCCTTCAACCTCATGTTCGCCGCCTTCGAAGCCAGGCGCGCGGCGATTGGGGCCTATGTGACCTCGTGCGGGGACGCCGGCGCGGACATCTGGCGCCGATGCGGTTTCGATCCGCCCACCACCTGTACGGAGATGGAGGCCGAGGCGCTGGGGCGAATGCGCTGGGTCGCGTGGAAGCGGGCGGCGGCGGCCCTGGCGCGAGGGACCGGGAAGACGGACCAGGCCCTCGGGGCCGCCATGACCGCGATCCAGGAGGGCGCCGCCTTCGCCGACATCTGGGCGATCTTCTCCACAAAGAGCGGAACGCCCAAGGCCAAGCTCGGAACCCGGTCGGTCGACGCGGCCGTGCGCGAGTGGCTCGCCCATGAACAGGCCCGCCACGCGGAGACCCGCGATCGGCTCACGGCGGCCGCGGTGGCGGAAGACACGGTCCACGCCCTGACACTCGCCATCGCCTATTCCGAACTCTACGAGGGCGCCAAGGACGCCAGAGGCGCCCTCGATTTCGGCGACCTCATCGAGCGCGCCCACCATCTTTTGACGGCGCGCGCCGACGCCGCCTGGGTGCTGTACAAGCTCGACGGCGGGATTGAGCATGTCCTGCTTGACGAATCCCAGGACACCGCGCCTCGGCAATGGGACATCCTGCGCGCCCTGACCGCCGAGTTCTTCAGCGGCGCGGGCGCCGGGCCGGCCGGCCGCACGGTGTTCGCGGTCGGCGACGAGAAGCAGTCGATCTTCTCCTTCCAGGGCGCCGCGCCCGAACGGCTGGCGGTGGAGACCAAGGCCTTTGGCGATCTCGTCACTGGCTCGGGCGAACGCTTCTTGCCCGTGGCCCTCCTGGAAAGCTGGCGCTCGGCGCCGGAAATCCTCTCCTTCGTCGACGCGGTGTTCGCCGCCCCCGAGGCCCTGGCCGGCCTGCGCCAAGCCGACGGCGACCGCGTGGTCGGCTTTCCGATCAGCCATATCGCCACCCGGGATCCGGCCGGCTGCGTCGAGCTTTGGCCGCCGGAAGCGGGCGAACCGGCCGAGGATGTCGATCCCTGGGCGCCGGTGAACGCCGAACCCCCAAAGAGCGCCAACAAGTCCCTGGCGCGAAGGATCGCCGGCGCCATCGCGGACATGGTCGCAAGGCGCGACGGGGTGCTCGACCGCGAGACGGGCCGGATGCGCCCCTGCGTGTTCGGCGACGTGCTGATCCTCGTGCGCCGGCGCGGCGGCCTTTTCCATGAGATCATCCGCGCCCTCAAGCGCGAGGGTGTCCCGGTCACCGGCGCCGACCGGCTCAAGCTGTCCGAGCACGGGGTGTTCGAGGATCTCATGGCCCTGGGGCGGTTCGCGCGCTTTCCCGCGGACGATCTCACCTTGGCCGGCCTCCTGCGCGGCCCCTTCTGCGAGGTCGACGAGGAGAGCCTGTTCGAGCTGGCCTACAACCGGGAGGGTTCGCTTTGGGGCGCGCTCGGCCGGCGCTCGGGCGAGTGGCCGCAATGGCGGGCGGCGGCGGCCTTCCTCGCCTGGGCGCGGGAGGAGGCCGAGCGGACCGCGCCGTTCGATTTCTTCGGCCGCGTCCTGGGCCGGCTGGACGCCGAGGGGCGCTCGATGCGCCAACGCATCCTCACCCGCCTGGGCGCGGAGGGCGAGGAGGCCTTGGACGCCTTCGTCGCCCAGGCCCTGGCCGCCGAGGCGCGCGGCGTCCGGGATCTGGAAACCTTCCTCGCCGCCATGGCCGCGACGGACCTGGAGGTCAAGCGCGAGCAGGACCAAGGCCACGCGCGCGGCGGCGGCGGCGAGGTGCGGGTGATGACCGTCCACGGCGCCAAGGGGCTGGAAGCGCCCATCATCATCCTGCCGGACACCACGACCCGCGCCACCTCCCAGGGCGGCCCGCTGCTGGACGCCGAGGCCGGCGGCTTCCTGTGGGCGCCGCGCAAGGCAGACGACTGCCCGGCCTCGGCCGCCGCGCGGGAGGGCCGGGACAAGGGGACGGAGCACGAATCCGCGCGCCTGCTCTATGTCGCCCTGACCCGGGCGCGGGACCGGCTGATCGTCTGCGGCGTGGAGAGCCAGGCGTCGCGGTTCGAGCGCAGCTGGTACGACTATGCGCGGCGCGCCTTCGACCAACTGCCGATCCGCGCCTTTGACCTCCCCGGGGGCGGCGAGGGCTGGCGCTACGGCCTCGATCCGAAACCGGCCCCGGCGGCCGGCCAGTCCCCGCCACCCGCGCCGCCGCTTCCGGCCTGGGC
>JACDGF010000236.1 GCA_013815405.1 Caulobacteraceae bacterium
GTTCAGCACCGTCTCGAGGCCGGGCATGAGCACCTGAGCGGCGCGAGCCCGCGCGGCGGGCGAGCCGGCCGCGAGCCAATCCAGGGACTCCGCCAGCCGTCGGGTGGCCTGGGCCACGGCGCCGGTCGCGTCGCCCGCCGCTTGGCGGAGGTCGCTGGCGGTCGCTCGGAGGCTGGCGACGACCTCGACGTCGGTGGGAGCCGGCAAGGTGATGATCGGATTCAGGGTCAGATCCAGAAGCGTCGATGCGTCGGCGATCGCCGCCAGCTTGGGCGGTTGGTAGTCGGGGACAAAGCTGCGGAGCGTACCCACGCTATGAACGCTAGGCAGCGAAACGAGCGGATCCACCAAGGCGTCCGCCGCGGCCAGGGACGGGGCGACCACCTCCAAGGTGTTGGGCGACTGGTCGGGATCCCTCATCAGGTCGAGCAGGGTGGCGACGGATTCCACCTTGGCGCTCTTCAAATGCAGGGGATTGAAATCGAAGCGCAGCAGCGGCAGCAGGGCCGCGCAGGCCAGGGCGGCGCCGACCCCGACCCCCACCACCGACCGGCGGTGGCCGAGGATGAAACCGTCCAGGCGCTCCAGGCGGGGCTCGAAGGCGCCGCTCTTCCCCGCCGGGGGGGACAGCAGGCGGATGAAGGCCGGGAGCACGGTCAGATTGAGCGCCAGGGCGATGAACATGCCCGCCCCGGCAATCACGCCCAGCTGCGAGACCCCGACATAGGCGGTCGGCGCGAAGGCGAGGAAGCCGCAGGCGATGGCGCTCGCCGCCAGGGCCAGGGAACGGCCCATGCCGGCGCCCGAAGCGACGAGGGCGCCGGGCGTGTCCATTCCGGACTGGTGCTCGGCCCGGAAGCGCACCGTGAACTGGATGCCGAAGTCGATCCCCAACCCGACGAAGAGAGGAATGAAGGCGACCGAGATCACGTTGAACCGGTGGAAAATCGCCAGGCCCAGGGCCGCCGCCGCCACCAGTCCGATCAGGGTCGTGACCAGGATGGCCCCGATTAGACGCGCCGATCGCACCGCCACCCACAGCATGAACACGATCGCGGCCAGGGCCAGGCTGGCGATCAGGCCGGCGCGCTCGGCCAGGGTGCCGAACTCCTCGTCCTGCAGCGGGGCGTCGCCGGTCAGGCGGACCCGGACGCCGTGGGCGGCGTCGAAGCCCAGGCGCGACGCGGCGGCGCGGATGAAGCCGGTGGGATCGGCGCCCGGCCTCAGTTGCCCGAAATCCAGCACCGGGTTGGCCAGGACGATCCGGCGCAGCTCCCGCGGGCCGGGCGGCTTGCCGGAAATCAGCGCCCGCCACGAAAAATAGGCCGGGCGGCCGGCCCGGAGGTCGCCCAGGGCCGTATCCAGGCTCTCGATCGGCCGCGCCAGCTCGCTCAAGCTCTCCTGGCCCGTGGTTATCCCTTGCAAGGCGGTCGAGAGCGCGCCCATCAGCCCGCGAACACTCGGATCGGCGGCCAGCGGTCCCAGGAACGGCTGGGCGGCGACCAGTTGGTCCATGGTCGCCTTGACCTCGGCCGTCGGCTGGAAGAGCAGCCCCTCGCGCTCGAAGAACGGCCCGGCGTCGGGGCGGCGGACGTTGTGGAACAGGTCCGGCCGCCCCGCCAGCTTCGAGGCCAAGGCGCCCGCGGCCTCTTCGGCCAGTTCGGGCGTCGCGGCGTCGACGACTACGACGATCCGGCCCCCGTCCGGCTGGAAGAGCTTGTTGAACGCCGTTTCCCTTTGGCGCCACGGCAGGGCCTTGGAGATCAACGGGTCGGTGTCCGTGGTCATGGCGAAGTGCGAGACCGCATAGGCCAAGGCGCCCGCGCCCAGCGCCAGGCCCAAGGCCGCGACCGCCCAGGCGCGCCGGGAGCTGAACCCCACCAGCCGCGCGATGAGCGACAGGGCGGCCTTCGAGGTCGGTTTCGGATTGATCGGACGGCTCCCAAGAGACGGTGGGCACGGTTTGGATTGTATCTCGACCTAGCGCCAGACTATGCAGGGCTCAACATGGAGACGCTGGTGCGACGACCCCTCTTCGCCGCCATGACGGCCTGGGCGCTCGCCGCCGGCCCGGCCGCGGCGGCCGGCGCCGACCCGTGGGAGGGCTTCAACCGGCGCGGTTTCGCCATCCATCAGTTCCTCGACAAGGTGCTGATCCGGCCCGCCGCCATGGTCTACCGCGCCCTGACCCCGGGTCCGCTCGGCGTGGGCCTCCACCATGTGATCGTCAACCTGAGCGAGCCCCTGGTCTTCATCAACGACCTCTTCCAGCTGCGCATCCACAGGGCGGCCGAGGCCACCGCCCGCTTCGCGGTCAATTCCACCCTCGGCGTCGGCGGCCTGATCGATATCGCCGGCAAGGACGGCGTCGCCCACCACGAAAGCACGTTCGGCGACACCCTGGGCCGCTATGGGGTGAGGCCGGGCCCCTATCTGTTCATCCCGGTGATCGGCCCCTCGACGGTCCGTGATTTCCTTGGCTCCGGGGTCGATGCGGTGGTCGATCCGGTCCACTGGATCAACTACCGGTACCGCACGGAGCTCAGCACCGCGGTGACCATCGTCGGCGGGCTGGACCTGAGATCCCGTTCCGACGAGGAGCTAAAGGCCCTGCTGTCTGACGCGGCCGATCCCTACGCCACCCTCCGCTCGGCCTATCTGCAGAGCCGCCAGGGCGAGATCGACAAGGGCAGGCAGACCTTGGTCCTGCCCGACTTCGACGAGGGCGCCGCGCCCGCCGCGACGCCGCCGCCCTCCACGCCCGACCCGGCCCCCGTCACGCCGCCCGCGAGCGCCTTATCCAAGCGAGTCCCCGTCGGCGCCCTTTTCGACCTGGCGTCCCTCGCCGATCCCTCCCTTCCCGTCATCCCGGCCGCAAGCCTGCGATGGCCTGCGGGCTGAAGAGCCGGGATGACGAGGCTTGGGGGCGCCACGAACCGCGACCTGGCGCCCGCGAATGCGACGCGCCCGGCGAACCTCGCAGGACGGCCGCCTCGTCCCCATCTTCCGCCCCCTGCGCGGTCCCGACGGCCGGCCGAGTATCGTCTCGAAGGGAACCACCCATGAAGCACCGCACCTTGGCCGCCGGCCTGGACGTATCGGCGATCGGCATCGGCTGCATGCCGATGGTCAGCGGGGGCAATATCGTCTACGGCCACGCCGACGACGAGCAGTCGGTGCGCACCATCCGCGAGGCGATCGACCTGGGCGTCACCTTCTTCGACACCGCCGAGATGTATGGGCCGTTCACGAACGAGGAACTGGTCGGGCGGGCGATCATGGGGCGCCGCGACGGACTGGTGATCGCCACCAAGTTCGCCATGCGGTGGGAGGGCGACAAGCCGGTCGGCCTCGACGGCAGTCCGGAGAACGCCCGCCGCGCCTGCGAGGGCTCGCTGAAGCGGCTGGGGATCGAGGCCATCGATCTCTTCTACCAGCACCGGGTCGACCCCGGAACGCCGATCGAGGAGACCGTGGGCGGCCTCGCGCGGCTCGTGGAGGAGGGCAAGATCCGCCACATCGGGCTCTCGGAGGCCGCGCCGGAGACGATCCGCCGCGCCGCCAGGGTCCACCCGATCGCCGCCCTGCAGAGCGAATACTCGATCTGGGAGCGCGACGTGGAGGACGAGATCCTGCCCGCCTGCCGCGAGAACGGCATCGGCGTCGTGCCCTACAGTCCGCTCGGCCGCGGCTTTCTCGCCGGCGGCATACGTAGCCTCGCGGACCTGCCGGCCGACGACTGGCGCCACAACGACCCGCGCTATTCGGCGGAGAACATGCCCAGGAACCTGGCCATCGTCGACGCGGTCGCCAAGGTGGCGGCGGGGCACGGCGTCTCCAACGCCCAGATCGCCCTGGCCTGGCTTCTGGCGAAGGGCGACGACATCGTCCCCATCCCCGGGGTCAAGCGGTCCGAGACGATGCGCGACAGCGTGCGCGCGCCGGAGGTGTCGCTGACCGACGACGACCTCGCGACCATCGAGGCCGCCGCGCCGAGCGGCGCGACCGCCGGTCCCCGCTACAACCCCGCCGGCATGGCGCGGGTCAAGCTGTAGGGGATGCGGCCAGCGGCCGGCGAGGCCCGGAAGTCGGCGGAGCAAGCCTCCGGCGCCGTTGAAGGGCACGGAGAGTTGTGGGAGTTGCTCAATGACCGCTTGTGTGTCGCCCGTGGTCCAGGGTCGAACGATGTGGCTGCTCAGCGCCAACAGCGGCCGTTGGCTGCGCTCCGGATTCGAGACATTCGCGGTAACGAATCCGGTGTCGCCGAAACCGGTCTCCAGGTAGGGGCTCTGGCCGTGGCGGGCGGCTCCTTCCGGCTCGGCTTCAACAGCCGTTAAAAGCGCGAATGCCTCGGACCAGCGTCCGACCCCCTCGCTGGGTCGTCATGACGTTCGCCGCTCCCAGACAGTGGCGGGTGCCGCGCGTGACGAAACGATAGCGTACGAACACCGTCGACTCATCGAGCGGGTAGATCTGGGTCAGTCGCAGAGGTTGGCGAAGGGAGGAATAGAAGCGCGTCATCTCCCCGGCCGAGAGTGGGCCGGCGACCCGCTTCTCCGGGTCGACGAGCGCCGCCGCTCGGTCGCCGTCGCCGGCCCCGAGCGCGGCGTAGAAGGCCCCGACCGCGGCGATCGACTCCGCCG
>JACDGF010000237.1 GCA_013815405.1 Caulobacteraceae bacterium
TCACGGTCGGACCACCCCTCACCCTCCCATGGCTGCGCCATGGGCCCCTCCCTCTCCCTACGGGAGAGGTGTTCCGTGGCCGACCTTCCAAATGCGCGACACCGAACGGGGAGATGTGCGCACGCCGTAGGCGACGCCGGGGGGAGGGATCACGACGGATTGGAGGGGTGGCGGCCTCCCTCCACAACATCTCCCTTGATCGGTCATTCAAACCCTGTCATCTAAGTTGAATGATCAACCAAGAGACGGGACAGGAAGCGGCCGCGCCGGCGTCCACCGCCGACCGCTTGGTGTTCGCGGCCATGCGGCTGTTCTCGGAAAAGGGCTACGGCTCGACCAGCGTCGCCGACATTTTGCGCGAGGCGGGGGCCAATTCGGGGAGCCTCTATCACGCCTTCCCGACCAAGCAGGATCTCCTGCTCGAGGTGTTGCGCCGCTACCGCGACGGTATCAAGCCGATGCTGCTCGCTCCGGCCTGGGAGGGCGTGGAGGACCCGATCGAGCGGATCTTCGCCCTCCTGGCGCGCTACCGCGCCGCGCTCACCGATAATGACTGCGTCTACGGCTGCCCGATCGGCAGCCTGGCCCTGGAGCTGCACGAGCCCGACCCGTCGGTGCGCGAACTGCTGTCGGTGAACTTCGAGGGTTGGGTGGCGGCCATCCGATCCTGCCTCGACGCCGCCCGCGACCGCCTGCCCAAGGGGACCGACACCCGGCGCCTCGCCCAGTTCGTGCTCACGGTGATGGAAGGCGGGGTGATGCAGTCGCGCACACACCGCAGTCCCGAGGCCTTCGACGCCGGGGTGGCGACCTTACGCGACTATCTGGACCGGCTGCGCGACGCGGCCAAGGAGAAGAGACCATGAGAAAAATTCTAGCGTCCCTGGCCGGCGCGCTCACCCTGGCGTCCGTCGGCGTCCCCCTTGAGACGAGGGCGGCGGCCGGCGCCGGGGTAGTCGACACCTCCTTCACCACCGCCGACGGGGCGCGGACCCTGCAGCAATCCATCGTCATCGACGCCCCGGTCGCCATCCTGTGGAAAGCCTTCAGCGACACCGCCGAATTCAAGCGCTGGAACTCCCCCGTGGCGGCCATCGACTTCAAGGTCGGCGGGACCCTGGAAGCCAGCTACGATCCCAAGGCCGTGCTCGGCGCCCGCGACAACATCAAGCACCGCATCGTCACCTACCTCCCCGAACGCCTGATCGTGTTCCAGAACATCCAGGCCCCGCGCGCCCTGCCTGACGGCGAGCTCTTCCAGAACACCGTGACGGTGATCGAATACCAGCCGCTCGCGCCCCGCGGGACGCGGGTGACCGTCTCCTCCACCGGCTGGGGAACGGGGGCGGGGTATGACCGCCTCTACCGCTTCTTCCAGGGCGGCAACGCGGAGCTCCTCCAGGCCATGAAGAAGGCCTACGAAGCGGCGCCGGCCGGCGCCGGCCGATGAACCGCCGCGCCCTCCTCGTCGCCGCCTCGGCGGGCCTCGCCCTGCAGCTGGTCATGGTCGTCGCCGGTCACTTCGCCACCGCTTCCGTCAAGGACATCGCCTTTCCCGTCGGCGGCATGGCCTTCTCGCTTATCGCCGGCGTCGCCTACGCCCGATCCGCCCGGCCCGGCTCGGGCGGAGCGATCGCCGGCGGCGCCATCGCCGGCGGCCTCTGCGCCTTCATAGGTATCGCCGTCTCTGTCGCCCTGAAGGACGCGCCCGCCACCCTTCTGGCCCTGGGGACCGTCGCCTCGACCCTGGCCGGAGCCATCGGCGGCGCCCTCCGCCGCCTTGTTCCGATGCGCCTCACCGCTGGCGATTATGTCTTTTGCAAACCCGGTTGAACGGGAGTAACCAGGAACTAAGCGGTAGGCCCCGCACGCACCAGAAGAGACCTGACATGAAGATTGCAAAGCGGATGGGCTCGCTCGCCGCAATAGGCTTGGCGTCCATGAGTTTCGCCAATCCGGCCTGGGCCTTCCATTTCATGCCGGCCGCCACGAAATTTGGCGGCACGGCACCTGCGACGCTCAGCTTCGGCAATAGTATCACCTGCTCGGCAGCCTGGGCGTTCAAGACGAACCGCACCGGCTCCAAGGCGAAGATCACCAGGGTATCGTTCAGCAACATCTCAGGCGACTGCGGGGAGGTTCATGCCGTCGGCTTGCCGTGGACGGTCGTGCCTACCACCGGCGGCACGGCAAGCATCATGGCGATGAGCTTAAACTTCTCGGGGCAGGGGATAAACCGCGGCCCCGGCGACTTTCCGATCACCGTCAGTGGGGGCTCGATCAGTTTCAACGCCCCCCTCAACCCGGGCGGCTGTAATTTCAGCGGGACCATCCCCGCCTCCCCGGCGATCTCCATCGGCCCCTAGGCTCGGCGGCCCTATGTTTTAGGTGGCTCGGCCTTCGGCGGCTTTGGCGCCGTGGCGAGCTTCCTTAGCCGCTCATCGAACGCGGCTTCGTCCTCGTCGCACTCCAGATCGCGGGCTAAAGACTCGAATTTCTCGCGCTGCGTCGGAACGGGACTATGCTTCTGATTCGCCATGCACTTCCCTCACCTTGTCGGCCTATATCGCGGCGACCGCACCGACACTCTGATTGTCTGCCACATATCCAACTTTCTCGCGGGCGTGCTCGGCGCGACGCGGGGGCGGGTGCTGCTGTCGCATGATACCATGAGAAAACAGGCGGGGACCCATCCTGATCTTCAGCCGGAACACTATCAGGTGCTCCCGTTCGCGCTGTCGAACGGCGAGTATCGCCACGATACCTCGCGCGGCGGCGCGCTGATCATCTATGTTGACGACATCCGCTACAACTCGACCTTTCGGGTCTTTCTCAAATGCACCGGCAAGCGGGAGCTTTACGTCGTCTCGTTCAACAGAATGCGCGACCGGATGGCGAGGAAGGCGCGAAACAAGCCGTTCCCGATCATTCGGGAGCACCTTTAGGGTGTGTGGGGCGGGGCCTGTCCACGAACCCCGCAAAACGCTCCCGCGACGATCGTCAACGTTAACCGATCGGAGCGGTGCTACGGCCGACAGATTTTCACCGTGTCACCCACACAAGGCGGACGGACTCGATTCGACAGCGCTTGTCAAATCAAATCCTCGATTATTTTTCCTCTTCCGAGAAAGGCAAACGAAGCTGAACCGAGTCGGGTTCCGCGCGCCAGCCTCGCCAGTGTCGCTTACGCCCGAGCTTCGGCTCCCGGCCGCCCGACACCAGTCCTGCGATAGGTGAGGCGCTTGCCAACCACGCCGGCCAACGCCCGCGCCGCGCGCTCTTGATCGTCCGCACCGACCGCGATCCGGTTGGAGTAGCGGAAATCAAATTCCGCGACATAGCGGTGAAGGTGCTTCTTGGAGCAGTGCTGATAGACGCCCTTCATGCCGCGCTTGAAAATCGAATAGAAGCCTTCGACTGTGTTCGTGTGGATCGTCCGGTCCTGGCGGGAGACATATTCGCCTCGGGCGTGAGTGACGACGCCGTGGTCCGCAAAATTCCAGCCAAGGCCGCGATAGTGACCGGCTTCATCCGTCATAAAGCGGGCCTCGCGAGCGATGTTGGCTTCGATGATCGGCGCGATGGTCGCTTGGCGGAGATCGTCGATCACGACGCTACGGGCGCGGCCGGTGTCGCGGTCGATAAGGCTCAGCACCTTCATCATGTGGTGAATGCCGACTTGACCGGGAGCGGAGCCGGGTTCGCGGCCGATGAAAGTTTCGTCTGCCTCGACGGCCCCACCAGCCGAACCGAAGGGCGCCAGATCGCCGGAACGCATCGCCTCGCGGATGCGGTGTGAGAGAAACCACGCGGTCTTGTAGGTGATTTGAAGGGTGCGATGGAGCTGGTGCGAGCTGACGCCCTTCTTGCTCGACGCCATAAGGTGCATCGCCTGTAGCCAGATATGCAGCGGGAGCTTCGACTCCTCGAAGATGGTCCCCATCCGCACGGTGAACTGCTTTTTGCAGTCGCCGCACTTTTTCAGGCCCTGGCGGACGCGCTTGGCGGCGTTGTGTTTGATGGCGCTGATCCGGCCCATGCAGCCACAATGCGGGCAGACCGGACCTTGCGGCCACAGCACCTTTTCGACCCGCTCGAAGGCGGCGGCCTCATCGTGAAAGTGCGGGGCGGAGAGAATGGACATGGCGGACCTCGTTGACCCGCCTACTATGCCCTACCTGGATCGGGTTTGCAAGGTATATAATCGCCTCACCGCTTGACCTCGAACGAAAGCGGAACAAGACTGGCGGCTCATGGAAGCCGTCGTCCTCTCCTTTACCCGGCCCGAGACGACGGGCGCGGTCACCCGCGGCGCCGGGCGGCTGTTCGCCGCCCTGGGCTATGCGCCCCTGCTGGAAGTCTGCCTGCCCAATGGGCGGCGGGCGGACATCATGGCGCTGGGGCCGCGCGGCCGGATCGCGGTGGTGGAGGTCAAGTCGGGCCTGGAGGACTTCCGCTGCGACCGCAAGTGGGGCGAGTACCTCCCCTGGTGCGACGCCTTCTTCTTCGCCGTGGCCCCGGAATTCCCGCGCGATATCCTGCCCGAGGGGCCCGGCCTGATCGTCGCCGACGCCTTCGACGGCGCTGTGCTGCGCGAGGCGCCCGAGACCCCCCG
>JACDGF010000238.1 GCA_013815405.1 Caulobacteraceae bacterium
GCCCAGGCTGGCCTCAGGGCCGACGGCGAGGCGGATGTCGCGGCGGTGTTGCGGGCGCTGATCGCGCGGCCGGGCGAGCTGCCGGCGCTGTTGCGGGTCGCCCGGGAGGCCGGGCGGGCATTCCGCGCCTTACGCCACGCGCGCGACCTTCTTGGCCCGGGGATTGGCTGCCCTTACCTCGGCGAGCTTGGCCTGGACGTGGCCTGAGAAGACGAACTTCGCCGGGCGCTGGTTTTCCAGGGAGATGTCGGTCGCCATCGGCCCGTCGGTGCGCACACCGCGCAGGCTCACCGCCAGGGCTTTGAGCGGATGCTTCAGGGTGTCGGTGACGGCGCTGGCCTCGAAGCCCGAGTGGACCATGCAGTCGGCGCATTTCTCGTAGTTGCCGACCCCGTAGTCGTCCCAGGCGGTGTCCTCCATCAGCTCCTTGAACGACGGGGCGTAGCCTTCGCCGAGGAGATAACAGGGCCGCTGCCAGCCGAACACGGTGCGGGTCGGGTTGCCCCAGGGGGTGCAGTGATAGGCTTGGTTGCCGGCCAGGAAGTCCAGGAACAGGGTCGACTGGGTGAAGCTCCAGGCCTTGCCGCCCCGCCCGCGCGCCAGGATGTCGCGGAAAAGCTGCTTGGTCTTGGTGCGGTTCAGGAAATGGTCCTGGTCGGGCGCCCGCTCATAGGCGTAGCCCGGCGACATCGTGACGCCGTTCACCCCGACCCGCTTCATCTCGTCGAGGAAGGCGGCGACCCGCTCCGGTTCCGCGCCCTGGAAGAGGGTGCAGTTGATCGAGACCTGGAAGCCGCGCGACTTGGCGAGCCTTATCGCCGCGACGGCGGTCTCGTAGACTCCGTCGAGGCACACCGACTTGTCGTGCATGACCTTGTCGCCGTCGAGGTGGATCGACCAGGTGAACATGTTGCTGGGCCTGTACTGGTCGATCTTCTTGGTCAGCAGCAGGGCGTTGGTGCACAGGATGACGAACTTGCCGCGCTTCAGGAACCCGTCGGCGATTTTCGGCATGTCGCGGTGCAGCAAGGGCTCGCCGCCGGCGATCGAGACCACCGGCGCCCCGCACTCGTCGATCGCCGCCATGCACTGGTCGAAGGAGAGGCGCTGGTTGAGGATCTCGTCGGGATAGTCGATCTTGCCGCAGCCGGCGCAGGCGAGGTTGCAGCGGAACAGCGGCTCGAGCATCAGCACCAGCGGGTAACGCCTGGCCCCGCTGAAGTGCTGCTTGACGATATAGGCGCCGATCCGCGCCACGGCCGAGAGGGGAAGGGCCAAGCCGAACTCCTTGGTCAGACTCTATTGAACGGCAAGATAGACTACAATCACGCCCTAAGTTCGGCGGGGAGGCGGAACTCGATGTTCTCCTCGACGCCGTCCATCGGGACGACCTCCACGGGGCCCAGGCGCCGAAGGGCCTCGATGACCTCTGTGATCAGCTCCTCCGGAGCCGAAGCCCCGGCGGTGAGGCCTACCGCCTCCTTACCGGCGACCCAGGCGGGATCCAGGGCCGAGGCGTCGGCGATCAGATAGCTGGGGATGCCCCCTTCCAGGCCGATCTCGCGCAGGCGGTTGGAGTTGGAGCTGTTCCTGGCTCCCACCACCAGGATCACCTGCGCCATCCTGCACATGTCGCGCACCGCGCTCTGGCGATGCTGGGTGGCGTAGCAGATGTCGGAGGTGTCGGGGCCGACGATGTCGGAGAAGCGGCCCTTGAGCGCCTCGATCACCGCCTTGGTGTCGTCGACGCTCAGGGTGGTCTGGGTGACATAGGCCAGCGGCGTGTCGGCGGGGATATCCAGGGCCGCGACCTCGGCCTCGGTGGAGATCAGGCGCACCGGGGCGTCGATCTGGCCGATGGTGCCCTCGACCTCCGGGTGGCCGGCGTGGCCGATCAGGATCATCGAGCGGCCCTGGCGCACATAGCGTTTCGCCTGGGCGTGGACCTTGGAGACCAGGGGACAGGTGGCGTCCAGCACCGGCAGCCCGCGCGCCGCCGCCGCCCTCACCACCGACTTGGCCACCCCATGGGCGCTGAACACCGCGTGGGCGCCGTCTGGAACCTGGTCGATCTCCTCGACGAAGATCGCCCCCTTGGCCTTGAGGCTCTCCACCACATGGCGGTTGTGGACGATCTCGTGGCGCACATAGATCGGCGCCTGGTACTTCTCCAGCGCCTTCTCGACGATGTCGATCGCCCGCACGACGCCCGCGCAGAAACCGCGGGGCTGGGCCAGGATCACGCGCATTGGGTCAAGCTCCGGGAGGGGATGGCTCGTTTGGGGCCGCGCCCGCGAGGGAATCACGCCCGGCGGTCGTGGCGCCGGGTGCGGGCGTGGATAGCAGGTATGGGGGGATTATGGGAGTGCAAGGGCGGGGGTTCGATCCGGCGCCGGCCATGCCCCCGTGGCGAGGACGCCGCGGGCAGCCGAAATCATCGGCGTACGCGGCCTGATCGTCCACGCCCTCTCGGAGGCCGCCAAGGTGTTCCATCAGCGCCACGGCTTTGCGCCATCGCCCACCAATCGGATGACGCTCGCGCTGTCGCCGAAGAGACCCGGCCCAGGATGACCGGCCTCGACCGTCCGCCTCGGGCCGGGTCACCGCGGTGCGAATATATCATGTCCCGCTTTTCCGCGGGAACGCCCCGTTCGTCATTCGCCCGCCACCTTACTTCGAGCCATAGTCCAGCTTCGGATACCAGTCCGCCCCGCGCCCCTCGGGCGTCCAGTCGAGGATGTTCCAGAGCGGCGTCGGATCGGGCGCCAGGTGCGGATCAAAGCCGGGATCGGCGGTTTGCGAGCCGCCCTCGGCCGCCCAGAACAGGCGTACCGTGTCGGCGTCGCGCGTCCAGATCAGCACGCCCGCGCCTTCCTCGCCGTCGACCACCCAGCGATAGTCGCGGGCGAAATCGTCGCCGACCGCCTGGTAGAATTTGAGGTTCCGCCACCCGCGCTCGCGGGCGAAGGCGAGCTGTCGCGCGACCGGCGAGCGGCCGATGACGGCCAGCGCGAGGCGCTGTTCGATGTCGGGCGCGGGGATGTCGAGCGAGCCGACGAACGAGGTGCACATCGGACACGGCCGCGCCCGCTCCGGGCCGTACATCCACAGATAGGTGAACAGCGTGTCGTGGCGGCCGAACAGGTCGGCTAGACCAAGCGCGTCGCCCTGCTCATCGAGGAATTTGTAGCCCTTCGCCACCGGGCCGGGCGGCAGCGCGCGGCGTCGTTCGGCCACGCGCTGGATGTGTCGGCGAAGTTCGATCTCCTCGGCGAGGAGCGAGGTGCGCGCCTCGCGATAGTCTGCGCTTTCGCCGGCGAAGGGTTTGGCGCCCTTGGCCGCAAGCTCTTTCGCCGGCGCCAGCGTGTCGCGCTCCATCGTTTCGGTATTGGCCATGGGGCTCCTTTGTTCAATCGCGATCCGGCGCGCCGAGCGGAAAAAACGCGCGGTAGGGCCGCGCCTCATCGACCGCGCGGGCGAAGGACGGGCGGGCGAGGAGGCGGTTCCTGTAGGCTCGCACATTACCGAACTCCTCGCCGATGCGATGCGTCCAGTCGGCGTAGAAAAGAAAGGGCGCGGCGGCGCAGTCCGCGAGGGTGAAATCGTCGCCGCACACCCAAACGCGCCCCGCCATCCGCCCCTCGAGCCAGCGGTAGGCGGTGTCGAGCATGTCCCGCGCCTCCTCGACCCCCTTGGGATCGCGATCGTCCCCCTCGCGCAGCTGATCGAACACAATCTTTTGCTGGGGCGTCGAAATGTAATTGTCGAAGAAGCGATCCATGAAGCGCACGCGGAGCGCCGCTTGCGCGTCTTGGGGGATCAGCCGCACCGGCCCCGGATGATGGAGCTGGAGATGCTCGATGATGACGGTCGCCTCGGCCACCGTGCGGTCGTCGTCGACCAAGCACCGGAAAGCGCTCGAACGGCCAACGCCGCTCGAGTTCCGCCCTATTTTCGGGATGCTGGTCATCGAGCATGCGAAACTCGAACCGCGTGCCGTTCTCGTAGAGCGCGATCACGACCTTCTGACAATAGGAGGAGAAGGGGTGCGCGTAGAGCCGTAGCGCGGTCGGCGCGGACGTGTTTCGCTCACGGTTCGCCGGTGCGGGCGCCGACTCCGGTCATCGCGCTTCTCCACGATGCGGTATGCCGCCGGCCCGAAGCGATATCGCCGACTCTTTAGAACAAAGATTGATATCAACATAATAGGCATGTGTCAAGAACTCGATTGAACCCGGTCGATGAGCGCATCAAGGCCGCGACGGCTGCGGGATAGGCTGCTCCATCCGAGCCGGAATGAGCTGAATCACCAAAATCCGAAGCCGGGTGGTCGGCCTTCAGTCGCCCATCGCCGCCCTCTCGCCACCGCGCGGTGATCGGGAAGGCGGTAAGATCGGCCAAGGCATGTTCCTGTCGCACGTCGGTCGCGACAAGTTGCGACTATGAGCGGGTCGATTCAACCGAATGATTCCGGCGCCCTGGATAGCCCAGCTCACCCCTGGCGCCGGCGATAGGCGATCAGCGACAGCAGGGTCGCGACGGCGGAGAAGACGGCGACGGGGGGCCGTCTCGCGCCAGACGAAGGCGGCGTCGGCCCCGCGCAGGAGGGCGCCGC
>JACDGF010000239.1 GCA_013815405.1 Caulobacteraceae bacterium
GCGCTGGCGGGGCCGGATCCGGCTACGCCGCCGGGGGCGACGGCGGCGCCGGGGGCGACGGGGTGGACCTGCGGGTCGGCGCGTCGATCACCAACCACGGGACGATCATGGGCGGCGCGGGCGGGGCCGGCGGCGCGGGCGGGGCCGGAAACCTCAAGGGGCTGGGAAACGACGCTCCGAACGGGGGAAAGGGCGCCCGGGGCGTCGGCGTGATGCTCGCCTCGGGTTGCGGCCTGTTCAACGACACCGATGGGGTGATCGGCGGCAAGACGGGCGTCGTCGCCACGGGGCCGAACGCGACGGTGACCAACAGCGGCACGATCAGCGGCGACGTCGATTCGGTGCGGTTCTCCTCCGCCAGGGACACGCTGATCGTCCAGAGCGGCGCCGTGTTCGTCGGCGCGATCGCCGGCGGCGGCGGGACCTTGAGCCTGGCCGGCGGGATCGGCACGATCAGCGGCCTGGGCGGGACCGGCGTGGTGTCGGGGAGCGACTCCGCCACGTTTTCCGGGTTCGGATCCTATGTCACCAGCGGCACGAACTGGACGCTGGCCGGTGTCAATACCCTCGCGGGCGGAGACAGCCTGACCGACAACGGGGTGCTGAGCGTCACCGGATCGCTCAGCGAGGCGGCCGGTGCCACCATCACCGTCGGCGCGGGAGACAATCTGACCTTCCGCGGCGGCGGGGACAGTTTTTCCGGCACGATCGCCGGGCCAGGGACGGTGACCTTCACCAGCGTGAGCGACACCTTCGACGGGGTGCGCCTGACCGCGGCCAATGTGGCGGTCAAGACCTCGACCCTGACCTTGAAGGGCGCGATCACCGAGATCGGCGTGCTGACGGTCACGACCAGCACCCTTTCCGTCGTCGCGGGCGGGGCCACCTTGAGCGGCGGCGGGACCATCGCGCTCAGCGACAACGCCTCCAACCGCATCACCGGCGTTTCGGCCGGCGCCACGCTCACCAACATCGACATGACCATCTCGGGGGCCGGGTTGCTGGGCGCCGGCCAGATGACCTTGAACAACAAGGTGGGGGGGATCATCAACGGCAATGGGTCGCGGGTGTTGACCCTGGACACCAGCGCCGCCCAGATCGCCAACGACGGCCTGATCGAATCCACCGGGGCGGGCGGTCTCACGATCCAGAGCGCCATCGCCAACACCGGCATTCTGAAGGCCGTCGGCGGCGTCCTGACGGTCAATGGGGCGGTCACCGGCAGCGGTACGGCGGTGATCGCGGGCGGCGCGCTCAACCTCACCTCGAGTTTCAACCAGAACGTCAGCTTCACCGGCGCCAGCGGCTTGCTCGAGCTGGCCCAGTCGCAGAGCTACAAGGGGGCGATCAGCGGCTTTTCCCACACCGGCGCGACCGCCCTGGACCTGGTGGATGTCGCCTTCGTCGGATTGGGCGAGGCCACCTACCTGGACAACGGCTCCAAGACCGGCGGCGTGCTCACGGTGAGCGACGGCGTCCACACCGCCAAGATCACCCTGGTCGGGGACTATACGACCGTCTCGTTCGCCGCCGGCACGGACGGCCACGGCGGGGTGACGATCGTCGACGCGGCCTTGGCCCCGGCGCCCCAGCAGCGCTTCGTGGCCGCCATGGCCGGCTTCGGCGAGAAGGCGAGCGGCCCCGTTCCTCTTCCCGCCGATGCCTGGCGCTCCCCACCGCACCTCCTGGCCGCGCCGAGGGTCGCGATGGCATGATCCGCGCGGGGTCTTGAATCCTTCCCCCGTAAGAGCGCGAAGCGGGGGAGGGGGACCACCGAGTGTGGTGCCGGAGGCGACGACGACCTCGGTCTCCCCAAGAACGCGAGGCGAGGTCTCCTCGTCGTGATCGTGGGCCTTTGGGGCCATGGCGCTCGGCGCCTGCGACCTTGGGCCTCCGGCTCAGACGAGGTGTGTTCCCCTCGAGGCCATGAGCGAAAAGGGCGATGCGTGGCGGGACCCCTCGCTGGTCGCGTCCGCCCATCCGGCGCCCGCCGGGCCCAATCCGGCCATGGCGCCGGTGAACCTCTGCTGAAGGCCTGAATCCCGCGGCGGGCAAGGCCGGCCGCCCGGCGCGCCGGGCTCCGGCGCCTCGACGCCGATGATCGTCCCGCCGTGGCCGTCCGCCGCTACCGTGAAGGCCTCGCCTGAATGGTCGCCGGCGAGCTGGAGGGTCGCGATCACATGGGCGCCGTTGCTGATCACCAGGGTGTCCCCGGCCCCGAGGGTGGCGGACGTCGCCGTCTTGCCCAGGAGATCGATGGCCCCGCCGGGCGCGAATCCCTCGATCGTGGCCTTAAACCTGGCCGCCGCGCCCAGGGCCAAGGTCGCGCCCGGCCCGTCGAATCGCATCGTGAGGCTAGCCGAGGCGGATCGGTCGACCTCCAGGGTGGCGTCCGCGTCCGCCGCCAGGACGCCGCCGCCGGTCACCGCCAAGGTGAGGTCCAGCAGGCCTCCGCTCGCCTCGATCAGGCCTTCGTCCGCGATCCCCGCCGCGACCACGCCGTATCCGTGGATCGAGCCGGTGTTGATCAGGCCCGCGGGCGCGAACGTTCCGCCGCCCAGTTCGAGCCAGCCGGCGTTCGAGATCGCCTGCCCCGACGCCCAGTTGCGCCCGCCCAGCAGTTGCAGCGACCCGGCGGGTCCGATGGCGGTCAAGGTCGCCTCGATCGGGATTTCCTGGCTGGTCATGGTGTCGAAGCTTTGGATCGACGATCCGGCGCCGGAAAGGACGATCCTGGCGTTGTCCGCGGCGATCGTCGCATCCCTCATCAGTTCGAGCATCGAGCCGGCGTCGACCTCGTATCGGCCGCCGGTCAGGGTCCCGCCGCTCAGATTGGTGAACCTGGTCGATTGCAAGAGCAGCGTCTCGCCGGCGCCCACGGTGATCGATCCGTTGTTGGTGAAGCCGTAGGGATTGACGATCAGCTGTCCGCCGGCGACCGCGGCGGTGATCGCGCCGTTGTTGATGATGGTTTCGGAAGGGCTGTCCAGATAGCCGTTGATCTGGGCGTGGCCCCCCACCTGGATGACATTGAAACGGGTTCCCAAGGTGAGGACGGGCGTGGCGCCGCTGGGGTTGTAGAGGTGCAGGGAGGCGCCGCCGAGACCGTCGGAGCCGATATCGAGCGTCGCGTTGTCGAGGGTCTCGCCGCCCGTGACCTCGAGGGCGCTGCCGGCGCCGGTCAATTCGATCGTCCCGGGACCGGCGCCGTCCACGCCCGTCGCCTTGAGGCCCCCGGCGACGAACAGGATCGAACCGGGCGCCGAAAGATCGAGCGTCCCCTGGTAGGTGACGCCCGACAGCGTGCCGCCGTGGAAGCCGAGCCCGGCGCCCTTGTCCACGACGACGCCGCCGACGATCGAGGCGCGGGCTTGCAGCCCCACGACGGGATCGCCGGTCCCCGGCCCCACCTTGAGCGTCGCCAAGGTGTTGTTCATCGCGCCGTCGATCAGGATCGTCCCGCCGCCATTGGCGATGGACTTGAACTCCGCCGTCGTGAAATGGCCGCCCAGATGCAGGGTCGCGCCCGAGGCGAGGCTGATCGTCCCGGTGTTGGTCCACGCGTTGTTGGAGGATTCCTGGATATAGCCGGTCGCCCCGGCCCCGAAGGCGATGCTTCCGGCGTTGGACCAGAAGTCGGCGGCGACGCCAAGATGGGCGATCGTCCCAGCGCCGGTGACCGTGATCACGCCCCCCGTGGTGTTTGTGAAGGCGGCGGGCTGCAGGGTGAGGGTGTCGCCGCCGCCGACGCTGATCGTCCCCCCATTGGTGAAGTTGCGCACGGCGACGATGAAGTTTCCACCGGACACGGCCGCGGTGATCGCGCCCTTGTTCACCACGCCCTCGTCGGCGAAGCCCAGGTCGTCGATCTGGGCGAAGCGGCCCGCCTGTATCACCTCGAAGTCGTGACCCAGGGTCAGGACGGGTGTGGCCCCCGGCGGGTCGTAGAGGGAAAGAACCGAATAGGAGGCATTGCCGATGCTCAAGGTCGCATGGTCCAGGGTCTCGCCGCCCGCCACCTTGAGGACAGCGCCCGCGCCGGTCAGGTCGATCGCGCCGGCGGCCGTCCCGTTTGCCCCATGGACGGTGAAGCCGTCGGTGAGCGTGAGCCTGGCGAAATCCGCCGACAGGTCCAAGGTCCCGTCGTAGGTCACGCCGGAGAGGACGCCCCCGTTCCATCGAAAGACCCCGCCGGCGGCGCTGAGCGTCCCCCCGATGATCTTCCCGCCGCTGTCGAGCTGGAACGTCCCGGCGTCGATGGAAAGCGTCGTACCGATGGTCAGGGCGGCATCGTTCACCACCGTGGCCGTCGCGCGGTTCAAGGTCAGCGAACCGACGGCCTCGGGCGCGCCGATGGTGACCGTGTAGAGACCCGCGCGGCGGATGAAGACGTCGTCACCGGCGCCGGGCGCGACTCCTCCCCGCCAATTGGACCCCGTCTCCCATGCGCCGCCGACGCCCGATTTCCATCGAACGACCGCCATGTCTTCCTCCTCCGTGGTCGAGATCGCCGGCCCGGTCGGCGTCCGCGCCTATTGGGCGCTGGCTTTCACCCCAAGGTTCGGGTCGGTCGAAACGCTCCCGTCGACGGTGCAGGGCGTCGTGC
>JACDGF010000240.1 GCA_013815405.1 Caulobacteraceae bacterium
GGCCTTCGATGTCGTCCAGCACCTTGGGGAAGGCGACCGCCCAGGCGTCGATGTCCTCGATGAGCGCATCGGTCAGATCCTGCCGGACGCCGCCGGGGCGGAAATAGTTGGCGTGCAGGCGTGCGCCGGACGCCCGCTCGTAGAACACCATAAGCTTTTCGCGCTCTTCGAAGCCCCACAGCGGCGGGGTCAGCGCGCCGACGTCCATCGCCTGGGTGGTGACGTTCATCAGATGGCTGAGGAGGCGGCCGATCTCGCAGTAGAGAACCCGGATGAGCTGGCCGCGGCGCGGGACGCCGAGGCCCATCAGCCGCTCGATGGCCAGCACGAAGGCGTGCTCCTGGTTCATCGGGGCGACATAGTCCAGGCGGTCGAAATAGGGGGTGTTCTGGGTGTATGGCCGCGCCTCGATTAGTTTCTCGGTCCCCCGGTGCAACAGGCCGATATGAGGGTCGACCCGCTCCACCAGCTCGCCGTCCAACTCCAGCACGAGCCTCAGAACCCCATGCGCGGCGGGATGTTGCGGCCCGAAGTTGAGGTTGAATTTGCGGACCGGCGTTTCCGGGATGGGCGGTGTTTCATGGAAGAAGTCGGTCGCCGCGGCCGGCGCGTTGTCGCCGGTCATGCGCCCCCCTCCGCCTTGCCGTCTCCCGGCAGCTCGTAAGGATAGCCCTCGCCCGGCTTGGCGTATTCAGCGCCTTCCCAGGGCGAGAGGAAGTCCCAGTCGCGGAATTCGACCGACTTGACCGGCTCATAGACCACGCGCTTCAACTCATCGTCGTAGCGGACCTCGACATAGCCGGTCATCGGGAAGTCTTTGCGCAGCGGATGGCCGTGGAAGCCGTAGTCGGTCAGCAGGCGGCGAAGGTCCGGGTGGCCGGAAAAGAAGATCCCGTAGAGGTCGAAGGCTTCGCGTTCGAACCAGTCGGCGGCCGGGAACACCGCGACGACCGAGGGCACGGCCGTGTCCTCGTCGGTCTGGACCTTGACCCGGATCCGCCGGTTCCGGGTCAGCGAAAGCAGATGATAGACGACGTCGAACCGCAGAGATCGCTGGGGATAGTCCGCGCCGCAGACGTCGATCAGCTGTTCGAATCGAAGCTCGGCATGGTCGCGCAGCCAGGTCAGGACCTCGACGATCCGGTGCGCCGGCGCCCCGATCGTCAGCTCGCCGTAAGTTACCCTGAAGGCGCCGACCGCGCCAGCGGAATCGGCGACCACGCGCTCGCCCAGGGCCGTCAGCTCGGCGTCGGACGGCGGCCAGCTCATCGCTCTATGGTCCCGGTGCGCCGGATCTTCTTCTGGAGCTGCAGCACGCCATAGACCAGGGCCTCGGCCGTGGGCGGGCAGCCCGGAACGTAGATGTCCACCGGCACGATGCGGTCGCAGCCGCGCACCACCGAATAACTGAAATAGTAATAGCCGCCGCCGTTGGCGCAGCTGCCCATGGAGATCACATAGCGCGGCTCGGGCATCTGGTCGTAGACCTTGCGCAGGGCCGGCGCCATCTTGTTGGTCAAGGTGCCCGCCACGATCATCACGTCCGACTGGCGCGGCGATCCGCGCGGCGCGAAGCCGAAGCGCTCCAGGTCGTAGCGCGGCATGGCCGAGTGCATCATCTCCACGGCGCAACAGGCCAGGCCGAAGGTCATCCACATCAAGGAGCCGGTCCGCGCCCAGGTGATCAGGTCGTCGGCCGCCGCGACGATGAAGCCCTTGTCCGCCAGCTGGCCCGAGACGCCGTCGAAAAACGGGTCGTGCGCCTTGGGATCATAGGCTTCCACGCCGGACCGCCCGGCGCCCAAGGCCGCGCGGCCGGGTGGCTGGATCACTCCCATTCCAGCGCCCCCTTCTTCCATTCGTAGACGAAGCCGACTGTGAGGACGCCCAGGAAGCTCATCATGCTCCAAAACGCGAACTGCCCGACGGCGTGGGGCAACTTCATCAGAGCCACCGCCCAGGGAAACAGGAAGGCCACCTCCAGATCGAAGATGATGAACAGGATCGAGACCAGGTAGAAACGCACGTCGAACTTCATCCGCGCATCGTCGAAGGCGTTGAACCCGCACTCATAGCTGGAGAGCTTCTCGGCGTCCGGCGCCTTGGGCGCGACCAGCCAGGCGGCCATGACGAACCCCACGCCGAGCGCCCCGGCGATCCCCAGCATCATCACGATCGGCAGGTACTGCAGCAAGAAGGCGTTCATGGGCGACCTTCTATCCAAACGGAGCGCGGGCTTCCAGCCCGCTCAGCGGACCCGCGGGCTGACAAACCCCGCGCTCCGGCATCGCGGTTGACGGCAGGGGCGGCTGAACCTATCAGGCCCCCTGGCGCCTTTGGCCTCGCCTCGACGCCTATATAAGCGGGTGTAGCTCAGTTGGTTAGAGCGCCGGCCTGTCACGCCGGAGGTCGCGGGTTCAAGTCCCGTCACTCGCGCCATGGGCGCCGCGCCAAATCCTCTCACCTCGAATGCCGTTGCCTCACCGGCAATGGGACGTTGCATACGTCGATGCGGCCCGCGGGGGCCTTGTACCAGTCGTCCCGGCGGAAGCGGCGATTCTGTAACAGCGCGGCGAAGGTCGGAGTGTCGGTGCGCAGGGCCTTGAGATCGATGCGTTCGGCCGCCGGGACGTCGGCGCCGATCTTGACCGCGATGACGGGAATTCGCTCGGCCGGCTTCTGGTAGAATCCAAGGTCGCCATGGCCGCGTGGCAGGCTCGAGAGCAGATCGATTCCGCTGACCACCCGGCCAACCAGGGTGACGTTGCGATCGAGTTGGCGCGGCGCGTGGCCGATGACCGCATAGAGCTCCGTCCCGCCGCCGGTATCGGCGCCGTTGTCGCGGCCGGCGCCGACCATGCCGTAGCAGTGGGTGAGCCAGGTTTGGCCGGTCGCGGGATCTCGGGCGGCGGGAAAGCCGTCGGTGAACCCGACACGAGGCGCGTAGGTGTCGGGATCGGGCAAGGCCGTGAACGGCAAGGCCCTGTCGAAGCCACGCTCGAACTCCGCCTCGAGGGTGCGCTGGGCGGCGCCCACCGACCGCTTGCCCTCCGGGTCGGCCCATTGAACGACATAATCGTCCTGGACGCGCACCACCGGCAAGCCGTCGAAATAGCCCTGGCGGACGAGGCGCCGGATGTTGGCGACGTGGCGTGGGGCGAATGCGGGGGCCAGTTCGATGATCACCCGGCCCCCGGGAAGTTGAAGGTAGAGGGTGTTTTCCGGGTCGATCGTTCGCCAATCCTCGGATGGCGAGGCATCCAGGATCTGGGCCATGGATTTGGCCGGCGCCGGGGGCGCCGCGAACGCGGGGACGCCGGTGACGAGCAGCGCGGCGGCTATGGCGGCTTTCAGCATGGTGGTGCTCCATTTACCAAAGACGCCTGTTCGCGAAGGCATGTCCGGAGCCAGACTTAAGGTATAGCTCAAACGCGGCACCTTGGCGCTGATTTGAGAATGCGAGTATGTTACCAACCGCCAGGGCATGAATCTCGACGTGTGTGGAGACTTTCCGGAATTGTGTTACGCGACACGCCGTTTCAGATCAGATGTCACTCCGACGTAGCGCTTGTGGTCTCCGATGCTCTCCAAGAGGTAGACGTAGCGCACGGGCAGCCCTCCTTCGCCGAGGCTTCGGGGGGCATCCTGCTTCGCTCCGAAGTTGATCGCTAAATCCTGCGAAGCGCAAGGCGCGAAGCAGGATGGTGGGCGGCGAGGGGTTCGAACCCCCGACCTCCTGGGTGTAAACCAGGCGCTCTGACCCGCTGAGCTAGCCGCCCGGACGCGTGGTCAGTTCAACGCGCTTTTCAACGTCTCGCCTACCCGGAAACGCGCCGTGCGGGACGCCGCGCGGGCGACCGGGGCGCCGGTCTTCGGATTGCGCGACACACCCGCGGATCGATCGATCGGCACGAAGCTGCCAAAGCCGACGACGCGAACCTGATGGCCCGCCTTCAAGGAGGCGGTGACCGAAGCGGTGAAGGCCTCCAGGGCCCGTTTCGCCTGCTTCTCGTCGAGCCCCGCCCGCGCGGCGATCGCGGTGACGAGTTCAGCCTTGGTCATCGACGCCTCCCACCCCGTTGGCGGCGATATCGCTTGAAAACGCTCGGCGCCGCGATCTCAATCTATGGCCCGCCCGGCGCCCGCGTCAAACTGCTAGTGGGTGACCATCAGCCCGCCTTCGAGATCATCCGGCTTGTTCACCACGACAGCGGGCTCCTCCTCCTCACGCCATTCGATCGGCAGCAAGGGGCCGGTCAGGGCCCGAGCCAGGACCTCGTCCACCGTGGCGACCGGGATGATCTCCAGGCCTGATTTGACGTTTTCCGGCACCTCCGCCAAGTCCTTCTCGTTCTCCGCCGGGATCAGCACGGTCTTGATGCCGGACCGCAGGGCCGCCAGCAGCTTTTCCTTCAGCCCGCCGATCGGCAGGACGCGGCCGCGCAGGGTGATCTCTCCGGTCATCGCCAGATCCTTGCGGACCGGCACGCCGGTGAGCACCGAGACGATCGCCACGGCCATGGCCACGCCGGCGGAGGGTCCGTCCTTGGGCGTGGCGCCCTCGGGCACGTGCAGGTGGACGTCGGTCTTGTCGAACACCGTCGG
>JACDGF010000241.1 GCA_013815405.1 Caulobacteraceae bacterium
GCGGCGGGCGGTGATGGCGTCGAGCCTGGCCCTGGCCGACGCGATCTTTGCAGGATCGCCGCCCTCCTTGGCGACCAGCCACTGCTCGGTCGCCTCCATCTCCCGCACCGGCAGGAGGTGGTCGTCGTCGGCGGGGCGGAAACCGCCGATGCTGATCCTGGCCAGGCGGGCGCGTTGGCGGGCGGCCTCGGCGGTGTCGCCCTGGCCGTAGGTGAGGAAGAACTGGCGAAGCTTCTCCTTGATCGCCGGATCGAGATCCTTGCGCCAGACGATCGGGTCCTCCGGCAGGGTCGGCGATTGCCAGATCGCCCGCACCTGGTCGGCCTCGCGGCGCCCCCGCTGGCGGTTAAGCTTGAGGGAGGTGGAATTGTTGGTCGCCACGTCCAGCTGGCCGGCGGCCACGGCGTAGAGGTTGGCGGCGTGGCTGGCGCCGCCGCGCACCTGTTTGAAGCAGCTCGCCGGCTTGATGCCGCGCGGCGCGAAGAGATAGGCCATGGGAGCCAGGGTGCCGGAGGTGGAGAGCGCGTCGCCCATCCCCAGGGTCAGGGTCCGATCGCATTTGAGGACGCGGGCGAGGTCCAGCCGGCTCTTGGCGTTCACGATCAGCACCGAATTATAGCCGTCCACGCCCGAAGGGTCGAAGGTGCGGGCGAAGACCTCGCCGCCGCCCCGGCGGATCGCCTCCAGCCCCGACTGGTTGGAGAACCAGCCCAGGTCGGTCTTCTTGAACTTCATCGCCTCGATCAGCAGGGTGTAGTTGCTGGAGAAGAACGGCTCGACTTTCAGGCCGGTGGCCTTGGCCATGTCGGCCAGGACCGGGCTCCAGTACTGCGCCAGGGTCTGGGCGGCCTCGGTGGACAGGATCGAGAAGCGGACGACGGTGGGCGCGCCGGCGGCCGGCGGGGGCCGAGCCTTGCCGCACGCGGTCAGGAAAAGGCTCGCGAGGCTGGCGCCGGCGAACCGGCGACGGGTGATCATGTCGGCCCTCCTGGCCAGGCCTCATCTTCGAATTGCGCGCCATAGATGTCCACCAGCCGATCGCGGGTGAGGCCCGAGGTCGGCCCGTCGTAGGCGACGGCGCCGGCTTTCAGCGCCACGGCCCTATCGCAATAGCGCCGCGCATAGGCAACCTGGTGAAGGGTCACCACGACGGTCAGGCCATCGGCGGTGTTCAGGTCCTTGAGGATCTCCATGACCTTGCGCGCCGAAACCGGGTCGAGGGAGGCGACCGGCTCGTCGGCGAGGACGGCCCTGGCCTGCTGGACCAGGGCGCGGGCGATGGCGGCGCGCTGCTGCTGGCCGCCGGAAAGGGTGCCGGCCCGCTGGCCGGCCTGGTCCGCCACTCCCACCCGGGCCAGGGCGGCCATCGCCGAGCCCCGGGTCTCCGCCGGCCAGAGCCCCAGCAGGCCGCGCCAAAAACCGATCCGGCCCAAGGCGCCCAGGGCCGCGTTGGCGTAGAGGCTGAGCCGGCCCACCAGGTTGAACTGCTGGAAGATGAAGCCGATCTCGGCGCGCGCCGCACGCGTCTCGCCGGTCAGCCGCCCGTCCCTCTGGATGGTCCGCTCGAACGCCTCGATCCGCCCCTCCCCGGCGTCGATCGCCACCAGCCCCGCGATCGACCGCAGCAGGGTGGACTTGCCCGAGCCGGACGGCCCGATGAGCGCGACCATCTCTCCGGGGCGCACCTCGAACGACACGGCGTCGAGCGCCCGGGTCCCGCCGTAGGTCTTGGAAACGCGGGCGACCTTGAGGGCGATGGCGTCGAGGGGCATACGCGTCCGTCGATGATCAGGCTCCTCGCGAGCAACAGCACGGACCGCCTCGCCCGTCCAGGCGCGGCGCCATGCGGGCTTGGCCCTTTACACGCCCCCCCATCTTCCCTATCTCGCACGGCTCCGGCGGACCCGAAGTCCATCTTGAAGCGCTGCTAACGCCGGCCCGGGTTAACAATCTACAGGGGGTTACGTGAATTGCACACGTACCAATCGCCCCTGGACCTGGTCCGTGAGCGGTCTCCGGAACGTCCTGTCGCCCTGGCGCGACCGGGCGCCGTCACCGTAGCGGCGCGCTGGTTCAGGAAGAATTTCGACGGCGGGGTGTTCTATGCGGTGAAGGCCAATCCTTCGCCGTGGGTTCTGCGCGCCCTGGCGGAGGGGGGAATCAAGGCCTTCGACGTCGCCTCGATCCCCGAGATCGAACAGGTCCGCGCCCACGCGCCGGGGGCGAAGATCGCCTTCATGCATCCGGTCAAGAGCCGCTCGGCGATCGCCCGCGCCTATGCCGACCATGGGGTGCGCACCTTCGCTCTGGACACCCACGAGGAGCTGGCCAAGATCCTCGAGGCCTGCGGTGGGGCGCGGGACCTCGAGCTGATCGTCCGTCTCGCCGTCGAGGCGCCCGGCGCAGCCTATGCTCTGGGGGGCAAGTTCGGGGCCTGCTCGCTCGAAGCGCCGGCCCTGCTGCTGGCCGCCCGGCGCGCGACGCAAGACGTGATGGGCGTCTCGTTCCATGTCGGCAGCCAATGCATGCGGCCCCAAGCCTTCCTGGCCGCCATGGCCCAGGCCTCGCGCGCCCTGGTCCGGGCCGGGGTGTTCGCCGACGTGGTGGACGTGGGCGGGGGTTTCCCGTCGGTCTATCCCGGCATGACGCCGCCGGACCTTTCCGAATACGTCGCCGCCATCGACCGCGGTTTCGGCGAGATGATGGTCCATGAGGCCACCCGGCTGTGGTGCGAGCCCGGCCGCGCCCTGTCGGCCGAAGGCGCCTCCCTGCTGACCCGCGTGGAGCTGCGCAAGAAGGACGCCCTCTTTCTCAACGACGGCGCCTACGGCTCGCTGTTCGATGCCGCCCACGCCAAGTGGCCCTTCCCGGCGAGGCTCGTCCGCGGCGAAGGCGAGGGGGCCGAGGAGCTTGCGCCCTTCCGCTTCTTCGGTCCCACCTGCGATTCGGCCGACCACATGCCCGGCCCCTTCTGGCTGCCCGAGGATGTGCGCGAGGGGGACTACGTCGAGATCGGCATGCTGGGCGCCTATGGCGTGGCCCTGGCCAGCCGGTTCAACGGCTTTGGCGAGGTGGAGACCGCCAAGGTCGGCGATCCTCCCATGGCCTCGATGTTCGGCCTCGCGCCCCGCTGCCTGCCCACTTTCCACAGGGACGCGGGAACTGTCATGAACCTGAAGCGGGCCCGCGGCAAAAGGCGCCGGCGCCGCTGAAGCGAAGTCCGACCTGCTTGATTCCCCCTTCCCCGCGAAAGAAGCACCCTGGAAGGCCGATCCCTAAGAACACCTCTCCCGAAGGGAGAGGGAGGGGCCCGCGCCCGATCTTGGGCGTGGGAGGGTGAGGGATTACGGCCTATCCGATCGAGGCGTCGCTCTCGGCTATCTATTTGAAAGAAACGGCGAAAATCCCCGGCCGCGTAACCCCTCACCCTCCCATGGCTGCGCCATGGGCCCCTCCCTCTCCCTACGGGAGAGGTGTAACAATCCTGGAATCCCCGCGATGAACGCTCCCGCCGCCAACACCAAGGCCGAACTGCTCTCCAAGACAGTGGAGCACGTCGACATCACCGCCTATGACGCGCGGCCGGTGATCGACGCCATGCGCAAGATGAGCTTCACTTCGCGGGATACGGCCCGGGCCGCCGACATCCTCTCGATGGCGATCGAGGATCCGACCTGTTCGGTGTGGATCACCCTGGCCGGCTCGACCAGCGCCGGGGGCTGCATGCACGTCTGGCGCGACATGGTGAAATACGGCATGGCCGACGTGGTGGTCGCCACCGGGGCCTCGATCATCGACATGGATTTCTTCGAGGCCCTTGGCTTTCGCCACTATCAGGCCCAGGGCGGGGTCGACGATCGGGATCTCCGCGCCCTCTACATCGATCGCATCTACGACACCTATATCGACGAGGAGGAACTCCAGGCCTGCGACCACGCCATCCTGGACCTCGCCGACGGGCTCGAGCCACGCCCCTATTCCTCGCGCGAATTCATCCATGAGATCGGCCGCTGGCTGGCCTCGGGCAAGGCGAGGAAGCCGGCCAGCCTGATCCAGACCGCCTATGAAGAGGGCTGCCCGATCTTCTGCCCCGCCTTCACCGACAGCTCGGCCGGATTCGGCTTGGTGAAGCACCAGGTGGAGCGGATCAAGGCTAGGCGGCCCTATGTCAGCATCGACGCCGTGGCCGATTTTCGCGAACTCACCGACATCAAGGTCGCGGCGGGGACGACGGGCCTCTTCATGGTCGGCGGGGGCGTGCCCAAGAACTTCGCCCAGGACACCGTCGTCTGCGCCGAGATCCTGGGCGTCGAGGCGGAGATGCACCGCTACGCCGTCCAGATCACCGTCGCCGATGTGCGCGACGGGGCGTGCTCTTCATCCACGCTCAAGGAGGCCTGCTCCTGGGGCAAGGTCGATGTCGCCTGGGAGCAGATGGTGTTCGCGGAAGCCACCACCGTCGTGCCCCTGATCGCTTCGGACGCCTGGCATCGCGGGGGATGGAAGCGCCGCGAGAAACGGCGATTCGCGAAGCTCTTCGCCAAGGATCGGTGAAGGAATTCCAATGGCTTCGAAACTCGCCTTCGCCGGCGC
>JACDGF010000242.1 GCA_013815405.1 Caulobacteraceae bacterium
GGCCCGCGCGGTGCGGCGGATCGCCGACGTCGACCCGGCCAGTGGCAGGCCCTGGATGATTCATTCCATGGCCATCGCCTATCGCGGCAAGCTGGTGAGCGACGAATACTTCTACGGCCATGGCCCGGGCGAGCCGCACGACACGCGCTCGGCCAGCAAGACCTTCTCCTCGGTCATGCTGGGGGGGCTGATGATGGGCGGAGCGCGGGTTTCGCCGCGGACCAGGGTCTACGACGTCATGGCCCCGCTCGGCCCGTTCGCTCATGCCGATCCGCGCAAGGGCCGGATCACCCTGGGCCACCTCCTCACCCACAGCGCGGGCCTGGCCTGCGACGACAACGCCGAGGCGTCGCCGGGCAACGAGGACATGATCGAGGCCGACCGCACCCACCCCAACTGGGCCAGGGTCACCCTCGACCTGCCGATGCAATTCGAGCCGGGCGCGCACTACGCCTATTGTTCGATGAACATCAATTTCGCCGGCGCGGTGCTCGCCCACGTCTCCGGCGAATGGCTCCCGGCCCTGTTCGATCGCACCGTGGCCCGGCCGCTGCAATTTGGGCCCTACTACTGGAACCTGATGGGGAACGGCGAAGGCTACCTGGGCGGCGGCGTCTTCGTGCGCCCGCGCGACTTCCTCAAGCTCGGCCAAGCGTACCTCGACGGCGGGGTGTGGAACGGCCGGCGGATCGTGACCGCCGCGTGGGTGAAGGAGTCCCTGGCCCCCCACGCCCACATCTCGCCCGCCACCACCGGCCTGGAAGGCGACGCTTTCCGCGAGGTCTATTACGACGTCGACGAGGGCTGGGCCTGGCATAGGATCGGGGTCAAGTCGGGCGACCGGACCTGGCCCGCCTGGCACGCCAACGGCAACGGCGGACAGCTCCTGATCGTCGTGCCCCAATTCGACCTGGCGGTCATGTTCACAGCCGGAAACTACCAGCAGGGCCTATGGAACCGCGAGCGCGACGACATCGTCGGCGGCCTGATCATCCCGGCGATCACAGGTTCGGGTGGGAAAGGAAACAAGAAACCCGTGTCTGGCCCACCGCCCCCCGCGCCGTAACGGAGTGCCCGCGCTGCGACGGATGCGTCGCGAAACGGCGCGCGCGATAACCGGAACCGATACCGCCGTCCGTCAGGGAATTCGCCTGTAGGTGAAGCTCTTGCCGTCTTGATGCAGCACGACCGCTGGCGAAGGCCCGGGCCCGGCGGCGAAATCCAGCTCCACGTCCGCCACCTTGGCGAAGAACCGCGTGGGCGTTTCCGGATAGATCGGGAACTGGCTGGGGCCGGCGCCCATCAGCAGGCTTGCGGCGCCGCGGGTCACGGGAAACTCATCGCCCGGGGCGTAGCGGTAGACGCCGACGAACCGGTCCAGGGCGGCCGCCGGCAGGCTGATCGGGTAGCGCGCCTTGGGGATGGTCAGGTTCACCGCCTGGCCCGGCGCGATCACATGGGCGCCGATGGCGTCGATCCCCACGCCGGTGGCGGCGTTGGCCAGCGCCACCACGGCGATGCGCCGCCCAAGGTTGAAGCCCATGAACGCGCGCGAGCCGTCGCCGGTCCCGTCGCTCCAGTAGAAGGTCTCGCCGTCCGCCCGGGTGCGCCGCCAGCCCAGGGCCATGCGGGTGTCCTCGCGGTCGCCGGGCCGGTCCGCCGTCAGCATGAGCCGCGCCGCCGCCGGCAGGTCGCCAGGGCCCCGGCCGTTCAGGAACAGGTCCAGGAACTTCAGCAGGTCGTCGGCCGTGGAGCGCAATCCGCCGCCGGGATCGAGCGCGCCGAAGTGGGTGGGGCCGACCGGCTTCAGATCGATGTCGTACCCCAAGGCTCGCCGGGCACGCGCGTCGGGGTCGTCGCCGAAGCGAGTGTCCGCCAGTCCCAGCGGGCGGGTGACGCGGTTCCGCAACAGGTCGTCGTAGGAGGTTCGTCGGCGCAGCGCGAGCCCGTGGCCCAGCAGGCTGGGTCCCAGGTTGGAATATTCGAACCGGGCGCCCGGCGGTCGGGTCAGCCGGTAGTTCGGTAAGCCGGCGTAGAGCTGGCCGAGGCCATAGCTGGCGTATTTGTTGACCGCGTCCGGCGCGGCGCGGAGGTTGTTCGGCCGCAGGGGCAGGCCTGCGGTATGGGTCGCCAGATCGGTCAGGGTGATGGCGCGCCCTTCGAATTGCGGGACCTTCACCCCCGGCGGGACATAGCCCTCCAGCGGATCGTCGAGGCCGGCTTCGCCCCGCGCGGCGGCGTCGGCCAGAAGCAGGGCGGTGAACACCTTGGTCAGGGAGGCGACCTCGTAGATCGTGTCGCCGCCCACCTTGCGGCCGCCCTTCAGCGCGGTGTCGCCATAGGCGACGATCGTCGGGCCGGACGGCCGCAGGATCCCCACCACGATTCCGCTGGCCGCGTGCTGTTTGTCCACCCGAAAGCGGATCAGCCGGGCGATCTCGGCGTCGCCGGTCGCCGGGGCCGGGCTCGGGGCGGGCGCTGCAAAGGCCGCCAACAGGGGGGAGGCGGCGCCCACGATCGCGCGCCGGCTCAGGATTCGGGGACTGCCGCTCCTGTCCCTAGGTTTCAACGCGGACCAGCCCGGGGAGGCCGTCGATCGAGAGGCCATTGGAGCCGTAGCGGCCTTCGGCCCAGGCATCGTAAGGCTTGGCGTCGACCCATCGCCGGAGTTGGTCGCGCTCGCCCTGGTAGTCGAACAAGGGCACGCCCCAGCCGCAACTGTCCGCGACCTTGGTGATGTGCACGGTGACGACGCCGCGCGCCCGCTCGAAGGCGGGGAACAGCTCCATCTTTTCGCGAAAGCCGGGCTCGTCGAAGGTCACGCTTTCACCGCGCCCATAGAGGCGCAGGATGTTGGCCGGCCCCTCGAACGCGCAGAACATCAGGGTGATGCGCCCGTTCTCGCGGACATGGGCGTGTGTTTCGATGCCCGATCCGCCCAGATCCAGATAGGCGACGGTGTTTCGATCGATGATCGCCAGGCTGTCGTAGCCCTTGGGCGACATGTTTACCGAACCCTCCGCTGAAAGGGGCGCGGTCGCCACGAAGAACAGCTTCTGGCGTCGAATGAACTCCATCGACCTTGCATCCAGTCGATCGATGATCTTGCCCATCGTCATCTCCTCCTTACCGCGCCCGCCCGCTCACAAGCGCCGACAGGGCGCGCCGCTCGACCCGGCGCTCCGGCCATCGACTCCTAGACCAAATTCCTGGCGGCGTGGCCGGCCGTGGACCGCGCCGGGATGATGCTGATCGCAGAACGCGCTTGGCCGAGTGAACCGTCCGGCCGGTTCAGCCCGGTGAGACATTCCAATCGACAAGGAACCTTCACGGATCGGCCACGCCACAAGCCGCCTTCTATACAAACGGGGGCGGCCTGACCAACGTCGACAATACGATCGCCGGCGCGGGCCTGATCAGCGGCGCCAACGTAGGGATTCCGTTTTTCCTGGTGAACGAGGCCCAGGGGATCATCGACGCCGATAGTTCGGCGGGCCTCACGACGAAGGCCGCGCCTCGACGTTCAACCAGAAGGCCGGCGCCGGCCCCTCGAACCTGCGCCGCAGAGGGCCCCCCACCGGATCGAGCGTGATCAGCCCGCGCACCGGCAAGACGGCCCGCACCGCCCACGCCGCCGCCCGCCAGGCGTCGGGACCGCCCCAACTGTGGCCGATCAGGCTGACCCCCTCGCCGGCCCGCGACGCGACCGCGATGGCGCGCCGCACCCTCGAGGTTCCGGCGTGGGGCACGCTGAGCACCCGTCGGCCGGTCCGTGCCGCATAGCTCCGGGCATAGTCCGCCATCACGCCGAAATTCAGGAACCCCAGGTCGTCGCCGCCACCGCCGATGAAGATCTCCATCTGGCCTCCAGCCGGCGTCGCGATCCTTGAGGCGCCCGTAATCATACCCACATGATTTCGAGGCTTTTTCCGCCGCGGAAGGGGGTGGTTTGGCTCACCTGGCGACGCGGGACCCGCGATCTTCGCACGGCGATGATCGATCTGGCCTTAGCGCTCGCGCCCGGGGTCTGCCTTCTGCTCGCCCTGCGCGCCACGCTCACGGGCGCGGGCTGGCCGTGGATCGCGGCCTTTCTGGCGGCGTCCTTTCCCGTCCACATCCTCGACCTGAGGCGGCGGCGTCGATGACGCCACCCCGGGACGGCCAAGATGGAATTCTACTTGGTGTTCTCCTGAAGGAAGGCGATGACGTCGGCGCGTTTCTGCGGGTCCTTGACGCCGGTGAAGGTCATGAAGGTTCCAGGGATCGTCTTCTGGGGATCCTCGAGATATTTGTAGAGTTCCTGTTCCGTCCAGACGATGCCGAAATTCTTGTTGGCCGGGGAATAGTTGAAGTTGGGGATCGTGCCGGAATGCCGGCCGATGATGCCGTGCAGCGAGGGCCCGACCTTGTTCACGCCCGCGTCCTTCGAATGGCAGACCATGCACTGGGCGAAGATGGCCTTGCCGCTCGCCGGATCGCCGGAAAGCTGGGCGCCCGAGGCGTCCTTGATGTCCAGCTTGAGGCTCCCGGCGCTCGGCGCGGCGGCGGCCGGCGCCGCGGCCTCGGTGCTCGGTGCGGGCG
>JACDGF010000243.1 GCA_013815405.1 Caulobacteraceae bacterium
AGGTGAAGTCCCGCCTCGATCACCTCGAGCTGACCGACTTCCGCTCCTATGCCGGGGCTACGCTGGCGCTAGGCGGGCGCGGGGCATACCTGGTCGGGCCCAACGGCGCGGGCAAGACCAATCTGCTCGAGGCGGTGAGCTTCCTTTCTCCGGGGCGGGGCTTGCGGGGCGCGAGCCTCGCCGAGGTGGGCCGCCGGGCGCCGGGCGAAGCGCACGGGCGGCCGTGGGCGGCGTTCGCGGTCGTCGCCACGGACTCGGGCGAGGTTCGTATCGGCACGGGCGTCGAGGCCATCGGCCAATCCCGACGGCAGGTGCGCATCGACGGCGAGGACGCGCCGCAGGCGCGTCTCATGGAGCATCTGCGGCCGCTCTGGCTCACGCCCAGCCAGGATCGCCTGTTCCTCGACGGGGCTTCCGATCGACGCCGGTTCCTCGACCGCTTGGTGTTCGCCGCCGAACCCGCGCATGCCGGCCATGTCGCCGCCTATGATCGGGCGCTGCGGGAGCGGACGCGGCTCCTTGGCGACGGGCCCGCGGACGAGGCTTGGCTCACCGTGCTCGAGACGCGCCTCGCCGCGGCCGGAGCGCGGGTGGCGGGCGCGCGGGCGCGAACCTTGAATGACCTCGCCGCGGAGATCGCGGGGCGCGGCGACCGGCCTTTTCCGGGGGCCGGACTCGCCTTGTCGGGCGAATGGGAGACGCTGGTGGCCGGCGGCGCGGCGCCCGAAGAGATCGAGGCGCGGCTCGCCGCGGCCCTGGCCGCTTCGCGCGGGCGGGACGCCGCCGCCGGGCGCGCTCTTGTCGGCCCGCATCGGGGCGATCTGATCGTCACACATCTTAAGACGGGGCGGCCTGCGGCCCAATGCTCCACCGGAGAGCAGAAGGCCCTCATCCTCAATCTGGTCCTGGCTCAGGGGGCGCGACTTTCCCGTGCGGATTCCCAGCCGAATCCTATATTGTTGCTGGATGAAGTCGCGGCGCACCTGGACGGCATCCAGCGCGGCGCCCTCTTCGACGAGATCGAGGCGCTCTCGCTTCAGGCCCTGCTGACCGGCACGGACGAGTCGCTGTTCGCAACCCTCAAGGGCCGGGCCCTGCGCGTCCACGTCGACGCGTCCAGCCTGACCGTCCTGGACGACTGATGACCGACGAACCCGACGAAGAGCCCGTTCCGGAAACCGCCGCCGAGGCCGCCGCCGACTATGGCGCGGATTCGATCAAGGTGCTCAAGGGCCTGGACGCGGTGCGCAAGCGCCCCGGCATGTACATCGGCGACACCGACGACGGCTCGGGCCTGCACCACATGGTCTATGAGGTGGTCGACAACGCCATCGACGAGGCCCTGGCCGGCTACGCCGCCAAGGTCGAAGTGATCCTCAACGCCGACGGCTCGTGCACGGTCACCGACGACGGCCGCGGCATCCCCACCGACATCCATGAGGGCGAAGGGGTTTCGGCGGCCGAGGTGATCATGACCCAGCTGCACGCCGGGGGGAAATTCGACCAGAACTCCTACAAGGTGTCCGGGGGGTTGCATGGAGTGGGGGTCTCCGTGGTCAACGCCCTCTCCGACTGGCTCCAACTCAAGATCCACCGCGGCGGCCTCGCCCACGAGATGCGCTTCGAGCGCGGCGATACGGTGTCTCCCCTGGCCGTCGCCGGCCCCTCCCCGCTTCGGGAGAACGGCGAGTTCCTCACCGGCACGGACGTGACTTTCTTTCCCTCCCTGGCCACCTTCGCCCACATCGAATTCGACCGCAAAACCCTGGAGCATCGCCTGCGGGAACTGGCCTTCCTCAATTCCGGGGTGGTGATCTATTTCCGCGACCTGCGGGGCCCCGAGCCCTTCGAGGAAATCCTCCACTACGAGGGGGGCGTGGAGGCCTTCGTCCGCCACCTGGACAAGGCCAAGACGCCCCTCCTGAAATCGCCCCTGGTCATCCGCGGGCGTCGGGAAAAGGTCGAGATCGATCTCTCCCTCTGGTGGAACGATGGCTATCACGAGACCATGTTCTGCTTCACCAACAACATCCCCCAGCGGGACGGCGGCACCCATCTGTCGGCGTTCCGCGCCGCCCTGACCCGGGTGATCACGAGCTATGCCGAGACCTCGGGGGCGGCGAAGCGCGAGAAGGTCCAGGTGACCGGCGAGGACGCCCGCGAGGGGCTGACCTGCGTCCTGTCGGTCAAGGTTCCCGATCCCAAGTTCTCCTCCCAGACCAAGGACAAGCTGGTCTCCTCCGAGGTGCGGCCCGCCGTCGAGGGGCTGGTGGGCGAGGGCATCGCCCAGTGGTTCGAGGAACACCCCGCCGAGGCGCGCCTGATCGTCCAGAAGATCGCCGAGGCGGCGGCGGCCCGAGAGGCGGCCCGCAAGGCGCGGGAACTCACCCGCCGCAAATCGGCCCTGGACATCTCGTCCCTGCCCGGCAAGCTCGCCGACTGCCAGGAGCGCGACCCCGCCAAGTCGGAAATCTTCCTGGTCGAGGGCGATTCGGCCGGCGGCTCCGCCAAGCAGGCGCGCAACCGAGAGAACCAGGCGGTGCTGCCCCTGCGCGGCAAGATCCTCAATGTCGAACGGGCCCGGTTCGACAAGATGCTGGGTTCCGAGCAGATCGGAACCCTGATAACCGCCCTGGGGGCCGGGATCGGCCGCGACGACTTCGACATCGAGAAGATCCGCTATCACCGCATCGTGGTGATGACCGACGCCGACGTCGACGGGGCGCACATCCGCACCCTGCTCTTGACCTTCTTCTATCGCCAAATGCCCCAGGTGATCGAGCGCGGCTATCTCTATATCGCCCAGCCGCCGCTCTATAAGGCCAGCAAGGGCAAGGCCTCGCGCTACCTCAAGGACGAAGCCGAGATGGAGGCCTATCTGATCGAGGAAGGCCTTGACGGCGCTCAGCTCGACCTGGCGTCGGGCGAACGCATGACCGGGCGGGACCTGGCAAGCCTTGCCCAGACCGCGCGTCAGGCCAAGGCCAATATCGAGCGCCTGTCGGCCCGCGCTCCCGCCTTCGCCATCGAACAGGCCGCCCTGGCCGGCCTGCTGGGCAATGCCGACGATCTGGCCGAAGGCGCGCGGCGCCTGGATCTCTATGCCGAGGAAGGCGACGGCGCCTGGTCCGGCGAGCCCGCCCTGGGCGGAGGCTACGCCTTTTCGCGCATCAAGCGCGGGGTTACCGAGCGCATCGTCCTGGACGACCCCATGCTCCATTCCGCCGACGCGCGGCGCCTGGCCGAGCGGGCGAGCAAGCTGGCCGACACCTTCTCCAGCCCCGCCACCTTCCGCCGCCGGGACCGGTCCCAGACCATTCGCGGCCCTCTGGACCTGGTTTCGGCGGTGTTCGATTCAGGACGGCGAGGTCTCGCCATCCAACGCTACAAGGGCCTGGGCGAAATGAACCCCGACCAGCTCTGGGAGACCACCCTCGACCACAACGCCCGCACCCTCCTCCAGGTCAAGGTCGCCCACGCCGACGACGCCGACGACATGTTCACAAGGCTGATGGGGGATCTGGTGGAGCCCCGGCGCGAGTTCATCCAGGAGAACGCGCTGGACGCGGAGGTAGATGTTTAGAGCTGGCCTGGGGAATCTGGACAGGGGGATAGGTCTCTATGAGAACGCCCATGACGTCGCTATCGAAGGCGGCGGTTCGGACCTCTTCGTCGGCGCGCGGTTCACCTGGAAAACGTTCGGCGTGCGGCTCGAGTCCGTGGTGGAGGAATTCGGCCCGCCCGAGCGCATCGCTTGGAGCGCCGAGGCCCCCGGAGTTCTGGCCTACCATGCTTGGCTGATCACGCCGACGGACACCGGATGCCATGTGCTCACCGAAGAAACCCAGCATGGGATTCTAGCCCGCGCCGGCAAGCTCCTCTTCCCCTCGCGCATGGGCGCTTGGCATCAGCGATGGCTGGAAGGCCTCGCGGAACGCACGGCGCCCAATCAGGCGTGAACGCGACTCCGCGACTCGACGGACAGGCGCAGGCCGACGGTTTTCAGGACCGCCAGCAAGGTCTTCAGAGTCGGATTGCCCTTTGTAGACAAGGCTCTATAGAGCGACTCGCGGCTAATGTCGGCTTCCGCCGCCACCTTCCCCAGTCCGCCCTAGGCCTCGGCGACCGTTCGCAAGGCGAGGAGGCCGGCGGCGCGGTCGTCGGGGTTGTCCAATGACTCCATCGCCGCCTTAAGGTATTCGACCGCTAACTCCCGGTCGGCGCGCAGTTCGACGAGCTCCCGTTCATGATGTGAGACGACGCCGTCCAGCCCGCTCATGATTGTCTCCGCTTCGCAGAGCATTCGGCCATCGCGCTCCGGTAGCGAACCATTCCACCATCGCCGCGCGTGTAGCATGAAAGCTACTCCCCCGCCACCATCCCCAGCACCGCCGCGCCGTAGCGCGCCAGCTTGCCCTGGCCGACGCCTTCGATGGCCAAGAGGGCCTCGCGCGACGCGGGCTTGGCCCGCGCGATGTCGGCGAGGGTCTGGTCTTGGAAGATGACGTAGGGGGGCACCCGCTGGCGGGCGGCTTCGGCGCGGCGCCAGGCGCGCAGGGTGTCGAAGAGGGTCATGGCC
>JACDGF010000244.1 GCA_013815405.1 Caulobacteraceae bacterium
ATCGCGGCTGACCGGGGCGTATCCCCCCAGGCAAGGGCGCATGGCCAGGGCGGCGCCCAGAACGTCCAGGAGTTCGACCACGGGCGTCAGGCCGATGGCCTCGACGACGGTGTCGCAGGTGATCTCGCGCTCCACGCCGTCGGCCAGGCGCCGGACGGTCAGGCCTTCGACGCCCTCGACGCCCCCCCGGGCCAGGACGGGCGCGTAGCCGACCAGGATATCCACGCCGGCGGCCTGGATCTCACGCGTCGGATCGGCCGACCCCCGCACCGCCGCCTCGACCTCGACCAGGGCCGCGACCTCCAGGCCGCGAGCGAGAGCGAAGAGGGCGGTCCGCAGGGCCAGGTCCCCCGATCCCAGGATCACCAGGCGCGCGCCGGCGAAGGCGCCATAGGTGTCGACCAGGGCATGAAACGCCCGGGCGCCCATCACGCCGGCCCGGTCCCAGCCCTTGAAGGCAAAGGCGACGTCCCTGGCCCCCGTGGCCACGATCAGGCGCTCGAACCCCACCATCCAGGAGCGCGTCTCGTCCGCCAGTCCCGCCAGGGGACCCGGCAGGGAGGCCAGGCCGTAGCCGCCGACGAAGGCACCCCAGCAGCAGACGCCCAGTTCGATCTCGACGCCCGCCTCGAAGGCCTGTTCGAGCGCGGGCCGGGACGCCACGACCTGTTCCAGCATCCGCGCCTTGGCCCGCACCGCATGGGTGTAACGGCCACCGTAGAAAAGCGGCGCATCCAGGCCCATGAGGCCGGGATCCACCGGGTTTTCGTCCACCAGCAGGACGCTCGCGCCGCCACCCGCCGCCTCGATGGCCGCCGCCACGCCCGCGGGGCCCGCGCCGATCACCAGGATATCGACGCGCCGCTCCGGCGCCGGAACCTTGCCGGCCACCGCCTTGGGATCGAAACCGCGCGCCCCGGTCACGGCGCCCTCACACCGCGTCCAGGCCGCGGGCGAGATCGGCGATCAGATCGTCGGGATGTTCCAGGCCCACCGACAGGCGCAGGGTCCCGTCCCGGATCCCGCCCGCCGCCCGGCGCTCGGGCGGCACGTTGTAGTGGGTGGTGGTGGCGGGGTGGCAGATCAAAGTCTCCGATCCCCCCAGGCTGACCGCCAGTTTCATGAGCTGGAGCTGGTCGAGCAGGCGGAACGCTTCCGCCTCTCCGCCCCGCAGGTCGAAGGAAAAGGTCGACCCCGCGCCTTGGCATTGGCGATCATAGACGGCTCGCGCGGGCGAGCCGGGTTCGAGGAATCCGAGGTAGGTCACCGCCTCCACCTTGGGGTGGCCGCGCAGGAAACTCGCCACCTCGGCGGCGTTGGAACAGGCGCGCCGCGTGCGCACCGCGAGGCTTTCCAGCGAGCGCAAGGTCAGCCACGCTGTGAAGGGCTCCATCTGGTTGCCGAGCACCACGCGCAGCGATTGCAACCTCCCGATCAAGTCGGCGGCGCCGCTGACCGAACCGGCGAGAAGGTCGCTGTGGCCGCCGCAGTATTTGGTCAGGGAGGTGACGCAGAGGTCGGCACCGTGCTCCATGGGGTTTTGCAAGAGCGGCCCCAGGAAGGTGTTGTCCACCGAAATCAGAGGCCTTCGGCCCTGGCGCGCGCCGATCTCGTCGGCGATGCGTCGAACCAGGGCGATGTCGGTGATCGACGCGGTGGGATTGGCCGGGCTTTCCAGCATGAAGAGGCCCAGAGGGCCTTTGGCCAGCGCGGCTTCGGAGGCGGAACGGATCGCGGCCTCCTCGCAGGCCTCGGCCACCCCTTCGGCGTGGATCCCGAAGTCCGCCAGCACCGTGTTGAGCAGATTGTCCGACCCCGAATAGATCGGCCGGCCGTGGACGACGCTCTGTCCGGGGCGCAGGAACGCCCAGGCCAGGGTGGAGATCGCCGCCATGCCGCTGTTGAAGCCGGCGGCCGCCTCCGCCCGGTCGAGGGCCGCCATGCGCGCCTCGACCATCGAAAGGTTCGGGTGGCCCAGGCGCGAATAGATGAACCCCCGGGCGATCGGACCCCCGGCCGGGGCCTTCGCCGGGCCATCAAAGAAAGCCTGGTGCAGCTCCTTGGCCGCCCTGGCGCTGGAATAGACGTAGGTGGACGCGAGCACGATCGGCGGCTTGGCCGCGCCCCAGGCGTCGGCCGGGTCATAGCCGTGGCCGACGGCGATGGAGTCGGCGTGCAGCGGGGGCCGTGGGCCCTCAGCCGGCGCCAAGCGCGCCCCCGACCTCGTCGAGGTATGCCCCCGCCTTGGCGCAGTACCAGTCCACGAACCGCAGGGCGAGGGCCTCGGCCTCCGGGGAATAGGGCCCCGGCCGATAGCCCGGGGAATCCACCCCCGCCTGATTGTTCTCGACCAGCGCGCGATCCTGCAGATTGGTCCGGGTCCACAGCTGGGCCAGGTCGTCGACGGTGTAGTCCACGCCCTCCACGGCGTCCTTGTGCACCAGCCATTTGGAGACGATCACGGTCTCGCGCGGCGCGACCGGCATGACCGAGAACATGAAGAGCTGGTCGGCGGTGGCGTGGGCGAAGCCATGCGGCTCCACCGACCAGCGCAGGGAGCCGATATCGCCGTCGCCCACCTCGCACATCAATCGATCGACGCTGTGACGCCCGTCCATGGTCATGGACTTGAAACCCTCGTTGAGGGTGAAGCGGACGGCCTGCCACCAATCGCCTTCCACCGGGCCGATGGGCAGGCCGATCTTCGCCAGGCGCCGGGCGAAATCCTCCTGGCGGCGATCCTCGCCGAAGTCGAAATGGGCCGACGCCCCGACCGGAAAGCTCTGGGCCAGTTCGGGGTGGGCCCCGGGGCAGTGGTAGCACTCCCGGGCGTTCTCCATGGCGAGCTTCCAATTGGCCTTCTCGACGAGGAGGCTTTCGAACGCCAGCTTGGATTGCGCCAGGTTGTGAGGCGCGAGCAGCGGCTCGAGCGCGGCCTTGAACGCGGCGATGGGCGGCGGCGCGTCCGCCAGGCAGACGAAGAGCACGCCGCCGACGCTCTCCACATGGATGCGGCCCAGCCCATGCTCCGACCGGTCGAAGGATTTGGGCATGCGCGCGGCGCGGGCCAGTTCGCCGCTCAGTTCGTAGGTCCAGCGGTGATAGGGGCAGACGAGCCGGGGCGATTCGCCTTTTCCCGGCGCGCAGATCCGGGAGCCACGATGGCGGCAGGAATTGTGGAAACCGTGGATCTCGCCATCGCGATCCCGCGTGACCAGGATCGGCCAGGGGCCGACCATCGACGCCATCCAGCAGCCCGGCCCGGGAATTTCGACCTCGAATCCGACCATGATCCAGGAGCGGCGAAAGATCGCCTCCAGGTCGAAGTCGAACGCCCGTGGGTCGTTGTAGAGCGCCTGGGGCAGGCCATGGCCGGGCTTTCGAGCGGCGAGCAGGCGCGCGATGTTGTCGGTATCGGCCATCAACCAACCCTCGGACGCCGGAGACGATCGCATGGCCGCAAGTCGACGCGACAATAGCATTTCCTCATATCCCTATTCCGTGTGACGCTGCCCTGGGGGCGCCCGCCCCCGCCGGAGCGCCGTGTTCGAAAGGATCGAGAGGGCGTGACGGTGGCGCTTCGGGGGAGTTTCGCGTCGTGATCACTCGCGCATGGCTGCCGCTCAACGCGTTGCGCGCCTTCGACGCCGTGGGCCAGCACCTCAGCTTCACCGCCGGCGCCCAGGCGCTGCACGTCTCCCAGAGCGCGCTCAGCCGTCATGTGATCAGCCTGGAGGACATGCTCGGCAAGAAGCTGCTCGAACGGCGCCCGCAGCATCTGGTGCTGACCGGGGAGGGGGCCATTCTCCTGCCAGTGGTGCGCAAATGCTTCGACCGGCTGGAGCAGGCGCTGAACGCGGTCAAGGACGGCGATCGCGCCGGGCGCACCCTGCGCGTGCACATGCCGCCGTCCCTCCTGAACCATCTGGCCTTGCCGATCCTCCAGGACTTTCGCCGGGAGTTTCCCGACATCCTCATCGACGTTTCCAGCGCCCATGTCACCGGCCTGCCCCCGACCGAACTGGACGCGGCGGTGGTCTACGACCGGCCCAATGTCGACGACAAGGTCACCGATCTGCTCTGGATGGTGCGGGTGACGCCGGTCTGCTCGCCAGGGCTGGCGCAGGCCAATACGGGCAAGACCTTGGCCCAATTCGTCGCCGACAACGAGCTGCTGCACGTGAAGCTCGACAGCGAGCCGCGCGGCCTGCTGTGGGCTAATTTCCTGCGCCAGTGCGGGATCGCCGCCGACACCGACAAGGGGCTGGCTTTCGACACCGCGCTTTCGGCGGTGCAGTACGCCATGTCGGGCGGAGGGGCGGCGCTCGCGGACATCGACATGTTCGCCGCCGAGATCGAAGGGGGCCTGCTCGTCGCGCCTCACCCCTCGGTGTTCGAGGAGGGCTACGGCTACTATTTGAAGATCCATGCCGAGGACCTCTCCGACCCGGTGGTTTCGCTGTTTCGATCCTGGCTGATCAGCCGCTTTCAAAGCCGCGCGCGGACGACGGTCGCGGCGGGCGACGCCGCGTGAACGCAGGGGCGGCGGACCCGCCCGGCGGGGCCTCGACCGCCGC
>JACDGF010000245.1 GCA_013815405.1 Caulobacteraceae bacterium
GCGGAGAGCGTCAGGGCGGAGCTGGCTTCGGCGCTGAAGGCGGCCGGCTATCCGACCAAGGCCGATCCGGCCGGGGTCGACTTCTGGGGCCTGTTCTGGGTGCTGATGATCTTCGTGGTCGCGGCCACGGCGCTCTATGGGCCGATGGCCGCCGCCCTGGTGGAGCTTTTTCCGACCCGCATCCGCTACACGGCCCTCTCTTTGCCCTATCACATCGGAACCGGCTGGGTGGGAGGCTTCGTGCCGGTCACCGCCTTCGCCATCGTCACCGCCACCGGCAATATCTATTCGGGCCTGTGGTACCCGGTCGTGTTCACCGCGATCAGCGTCGTGACATTGCCGTTTCTGCTGCCGGAAACCCGGGGGCGGTCGATCGAGGGCTGATCGGCTATCCGCTTCCCCGCCGGTTCGCCACGCCCCGGCTCACCGCATCGCTGACCAGGACGGCGGTGACCGCTATCGTGGCGGCGATAACGCACAGGGCTGCCGCGCGGGTTTCGCCGCCCGGAGACTGGGTCGCCTGGTAGATGGCCGTGGGCAGGGTCAGGGTCTCCCCCGGAATGGCGGCGACGAAGGTGATGGTGGCGCCAAATTCCCCCAGGGCCTTGGCGAAGCCCAGCACGGCGCCGGCCGCCAGCCCCGGCGCGGCCAGGGGCACGGTGATGCGGAAGAAACGGACCAGCGGCCCCGCGCCCAGGGTGCGCGCCGCTTCGTCGACCTCGCGGTCGATGGCTTCGATCGAGAGGCGGATGGGCCGCACCATCAGCGGAAAAGCCATGATCCCCGCCGCCAGGGCGGCACCGGTCCAGCGGAAGGCGAACACCACCCCGATGGTCTCCAGGCCGCGGCCCAGAACGCCGCGGTGGCCCAGCAGGACCAGCAGAGCGTAGCCGGTGGCCACCGGCGGCAGCACCAGGGGGAGATGGGTGACTGCGTCGAGCAGGCTCCGGCCCGCGAACCGCCCGCGCGCCAGGGCGTAGGCCACGACGAGGGCGACGGGCAGGCCGGCGGCGGTGGCGGTCGCCGCCACCTTGAGCGACAGCAGGACGGCCTGGACGTCGTCGGGGCCGAGCAGGGTCACGGCGCCGGGGCCGGGGCGAGAACCTCCACCGCGATTCCGACGCCCCTCAGGCCGGCGACGAGACCGGGCTGGGCGGCCTGGCCGACGACGGCGACGAGCCGGCCGGCCTGGGCGTGGCCGGCCAGGGCCTCAAGTCCGGAGTCGGGCGCCAGGCGTTCGGCGTCACGTCGCCCGTGGCTCGCCAGAAGCGCCTCGCCGTCGCCGGTCGCCACGACCACGTCGGCGATGTTCAAGGCCCGAACGGCGCGCAGCGAAACGAGATCGTCGGCCGCCCCGAGTTCGATGAAGGTCACCCGCCCCACCGCGCTCCAGCCCTTGGCGATCGCGGCGTCCAGCAGCCCGGAGGCGAGGGCGAGGTCGCCGACCTTGGCCGCTTCGGCCGCCGGCCCGGCGAGAACGGCGCGCAGGAACGAGCGGCGCGCGGCGAGGTCGGGAAAGGCGCGCTTGAGAGCCTCCCGCCGGTCGCCCAGCAGCCTCGCGATCCGCCCCGCGTGCTCGGGGATGCGCGCCTCGATCTCGACCCGCAGGAGGGAGGCCAGGACGGGCGCGGCGCCCGCCGTGCCGATCGCCGCCACCACCGGCCCGCGATCGACGATCGCCGGGGTGTGGAAATCGGACAGCTCCGGCCGATCGACGACGTTGAGGGGCGCGCCGCTCTGCCGCGCCGCCGTCACGGCCCCCTGGGTGAAAGCCTCGTCGTCGCCGGCCACGAAGATCAGCGCCGCGCCGGCATATCCCGTGGGGTTCAGGGCGGCTTCGCCCGTCAGGCGCACGACGTGGGCCGGCGAGCCCTCGAAGAGCCGCGCCTTGGCCGCCGCCCCCGCGCCATCGCCGGCGATCACCACCCGGCGCCCACGCAAAGGGAAGAAGGCGGGAAAGGCGTCCATGGGGCACCCTAGCGGATAAGCTCAAGGCGTTCATCTTTGTTCACCTCTCCCACAGGGAGAGGGAGGGGCCCATGGCTAAGCCATGGGACAGTGAGGGGTTCGGGCGCCGGAAGATTTCTCTTCCTGTTTCAGCGCTTTGAGCCAAGCGGCGGGTCAATTGGCTAGCGGGTAGCCCCTCACCCTCCCACGCCCCCAAGAGGGCGCGGGCCCCTCCCTCTCCCTTTGGGAGAGGTGTTCCGTGGCCAGCCTTCCGCGGAGGAGGAGGCGCTTTGCGGCGGGGGGTTTCCAGGTTAACGGTGTTCAGGGGCGAAACGCGGGGAGCGGTCACATGGCTCGGACCTTGAACGTCAACGGCGCGAGCGTCGCGGTGGCGGCGCCGGACGACACCCCCCTGCTGTGGGTCCTGCGCGACGAGCTGAAGCTCACCGGGACCAAATACGGTTGCGGGATCGCGGCCTGCGGCGCCTGCACCGTGCACGCCGACGGCAAGGCGATCCGTTCCTGCCAGACCCCCATCGGATCCCTGGACGGGGTCAAGATCACCACCATCGAAGGCCTGGGCGGCGCCCACCCTCTGCAGATCGCCTGGGTGAAGCTCGACGTGCCCCAGTGCGGCTATTGCCAGTCGGGCCAGATCATGTCGGCCGCCGCCTTGCTGGCCAGGACGCCGCGCCCGTCGGACGGGGACATCGACGCGGCCATGGACGGCAACCTCTGCCGCTGCGGGACCTATCAGCGGATTCGCGCCGCGATCAAGGACGCCGCCGCGGCGCCCGCCGTGGCCGCGGCGGCGTGAGAAAGGCCAACTCGATGAACGCTCCGGCCGAGGCCTTCGCTCCCGCCCATCCCTCCCGCCGCGAGGTGGTTGTGGTCTCCGCCGTGGCCGCAGGCGGGGCTCTCCTGGTGGGGTGTTCACCGGCCAACCTTCTTTCCATCGGCGCCGACGACAGCCATTTCGGCGCCTTCGGCCCCTTCCTGCGCATCGCGCCGGACGGCGTCGTGACGGTGGTCTCCAAGCACATCGAGTTCGGCCAGGGCAATCACGCCGGCCTGGCGGCGATCGTCGCCGAGGAGCTCGACGCCGACTGGGACGCGATCAAGGTCGTCCAGGCCCCGGCCGTCGCCAAGGTCTATCAGAACCTCGGCATGGGGGTGCAGGGCACGGGGGGCTCTTCGGCGATCGCCAATTCCTGGCCGCAGCTGCGCGCGGTCGGGGCCGCCGCCCGCGCGATGTTCGTCTCCGCCGCCGCCACGCGATGGAAGGTTCCGGCCGGCGAGGTCACGGTCAAGGACGGCCTGGTCTCGCACCCGTCAGGCAAGTCGGCGCGCTTCGGCGACCTGGTGGCCGACGCCGCCAAGGTCACGCCCCCCACCACTCCCGTGCTCAAGGATCCCAGAACCTTCACCCTGATCGGCACGGGCCGTGTCAAGCGCAAGGACAGCCTCGCCAAATCCACCGGGGCCGCCCGCTTCACCCAGGACGTCCAGCTGCCCAACATGCTCACCGCCATGGTCGCCCACGCGCCCAGATTCGGCGGCAAGGTGAAAAGTTTCGACGCGGCGGCGGCCAGAAAAGTCACTGGCGTGGTGGATGTCTTCCAGATCCCCACCGGCGTCGCGGTGACGGCGCAAAACACCTGGGCCGCGCGCCAGGGCCGCGAGGCGCTCAAAGTGACATGGGACGACGCCAAGGCCGAAAAGCGCGGCTCCGACGCCATCCTGGCCGGATACCAGGCCCTGGCGTCCGGCAAGAGCCAGCCGACGGGCGATCTCAAATGGCAGGCCTTCGAGACCCGCGGCTCGAGTCCCGCTCCCGCCGGCTCGGTGGTCGAGGTCGCCTACGACTTCCCTTACCTCGCCCACGCCACCATGGAGCCGATGAACTGCGTGGCCGAAATCGGCGGCGGCAAGACGAGGCTCACCTTCGGATCTCAGATCCCGACCATGGATCAGCTCAACACCGGCAAGATCGCCGGCGCCTTGCCGGGCTCGGTCCAGATCGAGACCCTGTTCGCCGGCGGCTCGTTCGGCCGGCGGGCCAATTTCCAGTCGGACTATGTTTCCGAATGCGTCCACATCGCCAAGCACGTCGGCGGCGGGCGGCCGGTGAAGCTGGTGTGGACCCGCGAGGACGACATGACCGCCGGCTACTACCGGCCCCTCACCCATCACGCGGTCAAGGTGACCCTGGGCGCCGACGGCTACCCCGCCCACTGGCGCCATCGGATCGTCACCCAGTCGCTGCTGAAGGGCTCGCCCATGGGCGGCGGCGGCCTCGACGAGACGGCGGTGGAGGGGGCCAAGGGCTCGCCTTACCTGAAGGCGACGTCGGTGGTGGACGGGCAGGTCATCCTGCCCGAGATCGGCGTGCCGGTGCTGTGGTGGCGGTCGGTGGGCGCGACCCACACCGCCTTCGTCATGGAGCACACCATCGATCAGCTGGCGCGGGCGGCGGGCAACGACCCGGTCGACTATCGCCGGGCGCTCTACGCCAAGGCCGGCGCGAACCGCCATCGGGCGGTGCTTGATCTAGCGGTGGAAAAGGCCGGCCCCGCGCCGGCGGCCGGCTGGACTCGCGGCGTGGCGGTGCACGAGAG
>JACDGF010000246.1 GCA_013815405.1 Caulobacteraceae bacterium
GATCAGCAGGATCAGCCCGCCGCCGCCGGCCGCGGCGAGATAGGCCGGCCCGCCCAGGCCGGTGAACGCCGGGGCCAGGCCGAGCGGCGCGAGGATCAGGCTATAGGCCAGGATCTGGCGGCGCGTGGAGGCCGCGCCCCTCACCACCGGCATCATCGGAACCCCGGCCTTGGCGTAGTCCTCGCGGGTGTAGAGCGACAGCGCCCAGAAATGCGGCGGGGTCCAGAAGAAGATGATCGCCACCAGCAGCCAGGCATTGAGTGGCGCCGACCCGCTGGCCGCCGCCCAGCCCACCGCCGGCGGCAAAGCCCCGGCCAGGCCGCCGACGACGATGTTCTGCGCCGTCCGCCGCTTGAGCCACAGGGTGTAGACCAGGGCGTAGAAGGCGATGGTGAAAGCCAGGAGCCCCGCCGCGAGGAGGTTGATCGCCAGGCCCATGATCCCCACCGAGAAGAGCGACAGGGCGACGCCCAGGCCCAGCGCGTCCTGGCGCTGAACCCGCCCGGCCGGCACCGGGCGCGCCCGCGTGCGGCGCATCAGGGCGTCGATGTCGCCCTCATAGCCCATGTTGAGCGCCGCCGCGCCGCCCGCGCCCAGGGCGATGCACAGGACGGCCACCGCCGCCAGCACCGGGTTCATCGGGACCCCCGCGCAGACCAGGCCGGTGACGGCGGTGAACACCACCAGGGACATCACCCTGGGCTTCAGCAACGCGATATAGTCCTGCCAGCGCGCGGGAAGCGCCTCGGCGGTGGGGAGGGCGTGGTCGATCATGGGCGCGCCGGGCCGCCAAGCTGGCGCCCCCTTCCCCGGCTTCGCCGGTACTTCCCCCAGGGGGGGAAGAGAACGTTACTGTTTCTTCTCTCCCCCCCCTCTGGGGGAGGGGGACCCCGAAGGGGTGGAGGGGGCCAGCGGCCGCGCGCGGACCCGCCCGAAGTCGCCAACCCCCCCATCAATGCCCGTCGGCGCGGATCACCGGCAGTTCGTTGAACTGGTGGAACGGCGGCGGCGAGGGGAGGGTCCATTCGAGGGTGGTGGCGCCTTCGCCCCAGGGGTTGGCGCGGGCCGGCCGGCGGCGCACGGCCGCCTCGGCGATCACCGCCAGGAACACGATCAGCCCCACGAAGGTGATGGCGTAGCCGATCGAGGAGATGTGGTTCCAGTAGGAGAACCCGACCGGATAGTCGACGGTCCGTCGGGGCATGCCCTGGAGCCCGAGGAAATGCTGGGGAAAGAAGACGATGTTGACGCCGATGAAGGTGATCCAGAAGTGGACGGTCCCCAGGAACTCGTTGTACCGCACGCCCCACATCTTCTCGAACCAGTAGTAGAAGCCGGCGAAGATGGCGAACACCGCCCCCAGGCTCAAGACGTAGTGGAAGTGGGCGACGACATAGTAGCTGTCGTGCAGGGAATAGTCGATGCCGGCGTTGGCCAGCACCACGCCGGTCACCCCGCCGACCGTGAACAGGAAGATGAAGCCCACCGCCCACAGCATCGGCGTCTTGAACTCGATCGACCCGCCCCACATGGTCGCGATCCAGGAGAACACCTTCACCCCGGTCGGTACGGCGATCACCATGGTGGCGGCGACGAAATAGGCCTGCAGATTGACCGGCATGCCGACGGTGAACATGTGGTGGGCCCAGACGATAAAGCCCAGGAAACCGATGGCGACCATGGCGTAGGCCATGGCCAGGTAGCCGAACACCGGCTTCTTCGAAAAGGTCGAGACGATGTGGCTGATCATGCCGAACCCCGGGATGATCAGGATGTAGACCTCCGGGTGGCCGAAGAACCAGAACAGGTGCTGGAACATCACCGGGTCGCCGCCGCCGGCGGGATCGAAGAAGTGGGTGCCGAAATTGCGGTCGGTGAGCAGCATGGTGATCGCCCCGGCCAGGACCGGCAGGGCCAGCAACAGCAGGAAGACGGTGACCAGGATCGACCAGACGAAGAGCGGCATGCGGTGCAGGGTCATCCCCGGCGCGCGCATGTTGAAGATGGTGGTGATGAAGTTGATCGCCCCCAGGATGGAGCTGGCCCCGGCCAGGTGGATCGAGAGGATCGCGCAGTCCATCGCCGGCCCGGTGTGGCCGATGGTCGAGAGGGGCGGATAGAGCGTCCAGCCGCCGCCGAACCCCCGGCCCGGCCCCCCGTCCACGAACATCGAGGTCAGGAGCATGATCCACGAGGCCACCAGCATCCAGAAGCTGATGTTGTTCATCCGGGGGAAGGCCATGTCCGGCGCCCCGATCATCAGGGGCACGAACCAGTTGCCGAATCCGCCGATCATCGCCGGCATGACCATGAAGAAGATCATGATCAGGGCGTGGGCGGTGACCACCACATAGTAGCCGTGCTTGGAGGCCTCGACGAGGCCGAGCCGGTCCAGCCACGAGCCGTGGGTGAAGATCTGGATGCCGGGCTCCAGCAGCTCCCAGCGGATCAGGCCGGAGAAGATGGCGCCGACGATCCCCGCCTGGATGGCGAAGATGATGTAGAGTGTGCCGATGTCCTTATGATTGGTCGACAGGAACCAGCGGGTGAAGAAACCCGGCGTTCCGTGCGCGCCATAGCCCCCATGGGCCTCGGCGTGGGCGACCCGCCCCAGGGTGTCGTCGGCGTGGGCCATGATGTCTCTTTACACGTCCTCGAACTGTGGCTCTAGCGGGCGACGGGGCCGGTAGCGGCGGCCGGAGTGGCCGCGGCCACGGTCACGGGCTTTTGCGTCTTGCTCGCCACCCAGGCGTCGAACTCGGCCTGAGGCACCACGCGGACCTCGATCGGCATGAAGGCGTGGTCGACCCCGCAAAGCTGCGAGCACTGGCCATAGAAGACGCCGGTTCGGTCGGCCTTGAACCAGGTCTCGTTCAGGCGCCCCGGCACGGCGTCGACCTTGATCCCGAAGGCGGGCACGGAAAAGGAATGGATGACATCCTCGGCCGTCACCTGGACGCGCACCACCTTGTTCACCGGCGCCACCATCGGCGCGTTGGCGGCCAGCTGATAGAGGGACCCGGCCTTGGCCTTGGCCATCAGGGTGGAGGTGTAGGCCCCGATCTTCTGCTCCGGATACTCGTAATCCCAATTCCATTGCCGGCCGGTGACCTTCACGGTCATGTATGGCCTGGGCATGTTATGTTCTTCGAACAGGAGCTTGAACGAGAAGATCGCGATGAACATCAGGATCAGCACCGGCAGCACCGTCCACGCCACCTCCACCGGCGTATTGTGGCTCCAGCGCGCCGGGATCGGGTTGGCGCGCCGGTTGAAGCGCACGACGCACACGATCAGCAGGCCGAGCACCAGCAAGGTGATGGCGGTGATGATCGGCAACAGGATGTGGTCGTGGAAGACGATCACGTCGCGCCGGATCTGGGAGGCCGCCGGTTGCAGCGCGATCCCCCCGTCCACCGGCCGGCCCACGACCTCGGCCAGGGCGCCGGCCGCCAGGGTCAGGCCCAGAACGGCGGAACAGAACCCCGCCGCCAACCGGCCGATCCCCGAAACTCCAGACTTCATGTCCCTCACGGCCTGTACTGGTCGGACGGCGGCCTTCAAGCCGGCCGCGAGCCTTTGAACGGCCCGCCTAAGCCTTCCGGGCCCGTCGTGAGGGGTGAATACGCGGATCATGCGGGATTGCCAAGGCGGGGGCCGTGCGGATGGGCGCGTGTGCCCCGCGAAAGCGCTACGGCATGTATGCATCTCCTGTTCGTTGTCGTCGGTGTCGGAAGGTCGGCCACGGAACACGTCTCCCGAAGGGAGAGGTGTTGGTAGGCGTAACCTGGGCCAAATGTGTGCATCCCCCTGGCGCAAAGGCGGAAACCAGCTGTTTTTCCCTTTTTTTAGGCATGTCGAAGGGTTCGTTGAATCCATACGGAAAAAGCCTGGACCGCCGCTTTTCGCGGGGAGGCGGCGGCGGCGAAACGTCGACGGGTCTCCGGAATCCCCATCTTCGGCCGCACTATCTCGTCCGATCGGTGCGTCAAGGCCCGGGTTTCGCCGTCGGGCGCGAGCGCCTATCTGTCGGCGCCTCACGCCACGCTCCCGACTCCTCCAGGAAAGCATCCTATCGATGAATGCCCCCTTCCTCGCCCAGTCCATTCTCGAAGTCTCGGGCGTCGATCCGGGCGAGGCCGCGAACCTGCTGGGGGATGCGCTCAAGGGCGCGGACGACGGCGAGATCTTCCTCGAGCGGTCGCAGAGCGAATCCTTCGTCTTCGACGACGGGCGGCTCAAGGCGGCGACCTATGATTCCACCGAGGGCTTCGGCCTAAGGGTCGTGGCCGGCGAGACCGCCGGCTACGCCCACGCCACCGAGATTTCGCGGGACGCCATCGCCCGGGCGGCGACCTCCGCGGCCCTGGCCAAGCGCGGCTATAGCGGGACCGCGGCCGAGGCGCCGCGCGCGACCAACGCGCGGCTCTACGGCGACGACGATCCCCTCGCTTCGCCCGGATTCGCCGACAAGGTCGCCCTCCTGCAGGACATCGACGCCTTCGCCCGCGCCCGCGACCCGCGCGTCGCCCAGGTGATGGCGTCCCTGGCCGGCGAGCGG
>JACDGF010000247.1 GCA_013815405.1 Caulobacteraceae bacterium
GGGCGGCAGGGCGCCGAAGGTCGCGGCCACGGCGTCGATCGCCGCCTGGAGATCGACGTCGCCGACGACGGTGACGTCGATCGGGCCGGTGGACAGCGGGCCGCTCAAAAGGGCTTTCAGATCGCCCGGTTTGGCTGCCTCCAGGTCGCGCGCCGCCGGAAAGGCCCAGCGGGGATCGCCGGCGTGCAGCAGGCCGGCCAAGTCGCGGGTGAGCACCCCGTCGGGCGTGGCTTCCAGCTGGGCGAGCCCGGTGAGGTAGGCCGCGCGGATCCGCTCGAAGGCCTCGGGCCGGAAGCCCGGATCGGCGACATAGGCCGTCAGCACTTGCAACTGGGTGGCGAGATCCTGGGGACGCGTGGCGCCGCGAAATTCGAACGCCTGGTCGCCGATGGCGAAATCGGCGTCATAGATCCGGCCCGACAGGATTCTTTGACTGTCCTCCAGGCTGATCGCGCCGAAGCCCCCGCCCACCACCGCCGGCGCCGCCCAGGCGGCATCCGGGCGATCGCGGGGCAGATCCAGCCGGCCGGCGCCGACATCGACGGCCACCAGCACCTGGTCCTTGCGAAACGCCGTGGGCTTGACGGTCAGGCCCACGCCGTTGGCGAAGCGAACGGTCCAGGCGCCCAGATCACCGATTTCGCCATGCCGCGCCACGTCTCCTGGCGGGCCGAAGCGCGCATAGGGCCAGCTTCCGGCGGCCTGGGCCGGCGTCCCCGGCGCCGCCCGGGCGTGAGTCTTGGCGTATTCGGCCAGAAGGGTCGCCTCCCCGCCCTCGACCGGATCCGGCGTCGCCAGCTCCACCAGGGGGCCGGCGCCGGTGAAAACGGCGCGCGCCGCGGCGTCCGCGTCCGCGACCGTCAGGCCTTTCACATCCTCTTCGAACAGGGCGAGGTCCTGCCCCGGACTGGTGAACACGGCGTCCTGGTCCAGCGCCTCGACAAGGTTCGACGCCAGTTCGGGGGTCGGCCGGGTGGCCGCGCCGGCGGCTGCGTTGCGCATTGCGGCCCGGGCCTGGGTGATTTCCCGATCGAGCTCATCCGGCCGGACGCCATGGGCGACGAGGCGCCGGACCTCCGTCTCCACCGCGCCCAGGGCCCCGCGCCACGCGCCCGGCGCCGACTCGGCCTGCACGATCGAGACCTTGGCCGAGCGGAGCAGGTTCTGGATCGCGGCGCCGGCTTCCAGGAACGGGGGACGCTCGCCGCGGGCGAGGGTGTCGAGGCGGCGGTTGAGAACCGCCAAGGTCAGGCCTTCGACCAGTTCCCGCCGCCGCCGGACCTTCGTGTCGGGCGAGGCGTCGTAGGGTTTGGCCCAGGCGATCAGGCTTTGGGTGGAGCCGCCAGGCGCCTTCACCACCTTGACGGTGAGGCCGCGAGGTTCCACCTCGCCCAGATTCGGCGGGGCGGTCGGCGGGCCGGCCGGCGCCCAATCGGAAAAGCGCGCCTTGATCCGAGCCTCCATCGCTTCCGGATCGAAATCGCCCACCGCGATCAGGGTCGCGCGATCGGGCCGGTAGTTGGCCCGGTAGAAGTCCCTCAGCAGGCTGGCCGGCGCGTGTTCGATGACCGCCACCTGGCCTATGGGGAAACGCCGGGTGACCCGCTGGCCGTGCGCCAGGAGATCCAGCTGCGCCTTTTCGGCCCGGTAGCGGGGCGTGTCGCGAAGACGCTCCTCGGAGAGCACCACGCCTCGTTCCGTGTCCAGGGCGGCGCCATCCAGGGTGAGCTCGCCGGCGGTTTCGCGCATCAGCATCAGGGCGGTCGCGAGGGTGTCGGCGTCGGCCTTGGGCAGGTCGAGCATATAGACCGTCTGGGTCCAGTCGGTGGAGGCGTTGGTGTCCGGGCCAAAGGCTAGGCCATCCCGCTGAAGGATCCTCACCATCTCGCCAGCCGGCACGTGGGTGGAGCCCTTGAACGACATGTGTTCGAGCAGGTGGGCGAGGCCCTGCTGGGCGTCGCTTTCCTCCAGCGAGCCTGCGCCGATGCGCAGGCGAAGCGACACCTGGCCGGCCGGGGTCGCGTTGCGCATCACCGCATAGCGCATGCCGTTGGCCAGCGTCCCGAACCGGACCGCTGGATCGGGGGCGAGATCGCTATTCGCCCGAGCCCAGGCGGAGGCGGGCGGCGCGGTGGACGCGCCCGCGTCGCCGCCCGCGCAGGCGAGGGCCGCGATCAGGGCGGCGAGGGGACGGCGGGCCATGGCGTCCTCGAAATCAAGCGGGCGGCGACGTCCCGGCGCCCCTATCGACCGGCGTTCCGCCTAGCCGGCGTCCGTGGCGAAAGAAAGGAGGGCGCGGCGAGGCGTCAGCTCCTGGCGGGCACGGCCGCCGGCGGGGCGCCGGTGTCGGAGACGACGTACCAGGCGACCTTCCAAGATCCGTCGGCCTGTTTCTTGTAACCGGCGAGATAGTTGACCCTCAAAGTGGTGGACTTCTTGGTCCGGGAGTCGGTGAAGCTGTTGTCATACGTCGAGCGGTAGACCGCCATCTCGCCCGAGGCGGGTACGTCGACCGCCTCATCGACCAGGGTGATATGGAAGTCCGGGACATCCGCGAACGTCTTCTTCATGCCCGCCTGATCGGCGTCCCGCCCGACAATATTAGACATGCCATGGAACATGGCGATCATGTCGGGCGCGTCGTGGACGGCGACCTTGGCCGGATCGTGCGCGTTCATCGCGGCCACGAGCTGCGCGACGTCGCCCTTGACCGCGTCGGCGACCTTGGTGGTATCCGCCGCCGGCTTTTCGTTCACCGTCTGGTTGCAAGCGCCGAGCGCCGCCGCCATGAGCGTGGCTACAGCCGCGCCCGCGAGATGAAATCGGCTCATGGTTCGCTCCCCTTGCGGCTGTTGATTTCGCCGCGCCGCCACGCCTCCGCGCCGGGTTCGCGGCGGGAGGAAGCTAGCATGGGGGCGACCGGCGGCGCCAGCCAGCTAGAACGCGATCTGAGAGCGCACCGCGAAGGCGTTGTAATGTTGGCCGATCTGCGCGCCGATGGGGGTTTGATAGATCACCGCGTCCGGCGAAAGCCGGTGGACCTCCACATGCTGGACCTCGAAGGCCAGGCGTATGGCCGGGTTGAGGTACCAGTTGACCGCCCCGCTCCAGGTTTCCAATTCACCGCCCCGGATGGCGTCGGGGGCCGGAGCCGTCCCCGGCGCGCCGGCGTGGTAGTTGAGGTTCATGTCGGCGTAGCGCAGGGCGAACTCCACCACCCCGACGCCGCCCCCGCCCAGGGGATGGGGGACCGGCGGGGCGTCGAAGGCGGCGGTGTCGGAATTGTACTTTCGGCCCGCGCCGTTCACCACCCAACTCCCCTCCACATACCAGCCGTCGAAGTGGGGGTCGGTGACGCCGGGCGCCGTGCGATCCACGTGGAAGTGATCGTATTCGCTCTGGATCAACAGGCCCTTCCACTGGGCGGCGACCTCCGCCCCCTCGTTGTCGGCGTGGCGGGCGTCGATATTGCCGGTGTTGATCAGCCGGGTGCCATCGACCCGCAGTTCGGCCTGGTCGCTGAACGAGACCGCCTGGCGCGAGAACGGCGAGGGACCCGAGAGCGGCGGCCCGCTGACGTCGGCGGGGTGCTCCAGATAGGTGGCGTGGCCGCCCAGGTGGATCAGCCAGTCATCGCCGTGCAGGGCGGTGGTGGCCACGCGCCCGACGAAGGCCAGGGGATCGGAGTAGGTCTGCGGCGTGAAACTTCCGGTGCCGGCGTTGACCACCCCGACCGTCCGCCCGGTCACCGCCGCCGAAGCCAGCCAGTATTTGCCGCTCGCGAAGGCCTGGGCGGCGATGCGGGTGTCCCCGGCGGCGAAGTTGCGCTCGATGTCGCCCGAGGCGGGGCGCTCCAGGAACGGCTGGGCGCTGGTCGAGTCCTGATCGGCCAAGCCCGCCTCGGGGGCCATGGCGCCGATGCGCAGCTTGAAGGGATTGAGCCCCGAATACTGGGCCCAGCCCTCGTAGAGCTGGCCGGCGTTCTCCACCCCCGAACCGCCGAAGTCGAAGATCAGCCGATACTGGAAGGGGCCGAAGACGTTGCCGTCGACGCCGAACCTCGCGCGCCGGAAATCGGTCCCGTCCTTGAGCTGGCGGGCATGGGCCAGGTCGACGTTGGTCGAGGAGAAGCCGAGCGCGGGGCCGCTGCGGCGAAAGTCGGTGGCGATCGGGCCAGCCGCGGCCTGGTCGTAGATCGCGGTGTCCAACTGGACTACCGCCCTTAGATTGACACTGAAGCGGCCGTCGGGAGTCGCCAGGCTCGGCTTGGCGTTCTTCAGGCTGGCGATCACCGAGGGCTTGGACGCCTTGACCGCCTTGATCGTCTCGATGCTCGTCGTTTTCAACTCCGCGACCTGGGCCTGCAAGGCCCCCACCTCCTGCTTCAGCTCGGCGTTCTCCTGGACCGCGCCGTTTTGGGCCTGGACCTGAGCCTGCAGGGTCGCCACCGCCGCCTCCAGGCGCGCGATCCGGGCGTCCGCCTCGGTGCCGTCGGCGGCGAAGGCGCCGGGCGCCCAGGCCAGGGCGCCGAA
>JACDGF010000248.1 GCA_013815405.1 Caulobacteraceae bacterium
GGTGGACGTCGGTCTTGTCGAACGCCGTCGGCTTGACGCCGAACTTGATCGCCCGCGAGCGGACGTAGGAGGCGGCGGCGGCGATCGATTCCTTCATCACCTCCTTGAGGTTGCCGGTGATCGACATCCGGCCCTTGCCCGGCATCTTGACCGCCTCGATGGTCAGGATGTCGCCGCCGAACTCGGTCCAGGCCAGACCCGTGACGATGCCGACCTGATCCTCCTCGTCCGTCTCGCCGTAACGGAACTTGCGCACCCCGGCGTACCTGGCCAAGCGGTCGTCGTCGATGGTGACCTCGATCAGATGCTCCTTGGCCATGTCGCGCACGGCCTTGCGCGCGAGATTGCCCATTTCCCGTTCCAAGGAGCGCACGCCCGCTTCGCGCGTGTAGTAGCGGATCAGGTCGCGGATCGCCTTGTCGGGCAGGGTCCATTCGCCGTCCTTCAGCCCATGATCCTTGGCCAGTTTGGGCAGCAGATGGCGCCGGGCGATCTCCACCTTCTCGTCCTCGGTGTAGCCGGGGATGCGGATGATCTCCATGCGGTCCATCAGCGGCTGGGGCATGTTCAGCGAATTGGCCGTGGTGACGAACATCACGTTGGACAGGTCGTAGTCGACCTCGAGATAGTGGTCATTGAAGGTGGAGTTCTGTTCGGGATCGAGCACCTCCAGCAGCGCGCTGGACGGATCGCCCCGCCAGTCGGCCCCCATCTTCTCGATCTCGTCGAGCAGGAAGAAGGTGTTGGTGGTCTTGGCCTTTTTCATCGACTGGATGATCTTGCCGGGCATCGAGCCGATGTAGGTGCGGCGGTGGCCGCGGATTTCGGCTTCGTCGCGCACGCCGCCCAGGCTCAGGCGCACGAACTCGCGGCCCGTCGCCTTGGCGATCGAGCGACCGAGCGAGGTCTTGCCGACGCCGGGAGGACCGACCAGGCACAGGATCGGGCCCTTGAGCGCCCCGGTGCGCGCTTGAACGGCCAGGTACTCCAGGATTCGTTCCTTGACCTTTTCCAGGCCGTAGTGGTCCTCCTCGAGGATCTGCTCGGCGCGGGTGATGTCGATCGGCTTGGTCTTGGCCTTGCCCCAGGGGATCGACAGCAGCCAGTCGAGGTAGTTGCGCACCACGGTGGACTCCGCGGACATCGGCGACATGTTGCGCAGCTTTTTCAGCTCGCCGTCGGCCTTGGCCCGCGCCTCCTTGGAAAGCTTGGTCTTCTTGATCCGCTTTTCCAGCTCGATGAGTTCGTCGCGGGCGTCGTCCTGCTCGCCCAGTTCGCGCTGGATCGCCTTCATCTGCTCGTTGAGGTAGTATTCGCGCTGGGTCTTCTCCATCTGGCGCTTGACCCGGCTGCGGATCTTCTTTTCGACCTGCAGCACGCTGATCTCTCCCTCCATCAGGGCGAAGACCTTCTCCAGGCGCTTGCCGACGTTGAAGATCTCCAGAAGCTGCTGGCGGTCGGCGATCTTGACCGCCAGGTGGGCGGCGATGTTGTCGGCGAGCTTACCCGGTTCGGTGATCTGGGGGATGGCGGCCAGGGCTTCCGGCGGCACCTTCTTGTTCAGCTTGACGTAGTTTTCGAACTGCTCGACCACGGCGCGCGAGAGGGCTTCGGCTTCTTGAGGTTCGCCGCCCTGCTCCGCGATCAGCGCGATCTCGGCTTCATAGAATTCCGAGCGGCCGGTGAACTTCAGCACCGCGGCCCGCGAACGGCCTTCGACCAGCACCTTCACAGTGCCGTCGGGGAGTTTGAGCAGTTGCAGAACGGTAGCCAGGACACCGACCTCGAAAATATCCTGAGGCGCGGGATCATCGTCGTCCCGGTCCTTCTGAGTGACGAGCAGGATCGCCTTGTCCGCCCGCATCACCTCCTCGAGGGCGCGCACCGACTTCTCGCGCCCGACGAACAGGGGCACGACCATGTGCGGGAAGACGACGATGTCCCGCAACGGCAGGACCGGCAGGGTCTTGATCTCCGACATAACGCTTTTCACTCCCTCACTGGCGCGAACGCGGATCCGCGCCCGGCTCTCTTACCGATCAAGGGTGGCTGGGCGGCCCCTGGCGCTCGACCTTGCGCCGAGTCGGACCCCCCGTCCGCCCCGTTCCGGCGGCCTCGTTCATCGATCATGTGGATGTTGCGAGCCGCTCATTCAAGCGAGGAGCGCCCTGATCGTAGAGTACCGCGTAACGCTCGCGAAGCAGCGCCTTTTGCACCTTGCCCATGGCGTTGCGCGGCAGATCGTCGACGAACAGGATACGCCTGGGCCGCTTGTAGCGCGCCAAGGCCCCGGCCAGGGCCGCCAGGACGGCGTCTTCCGAAGGGGCGGGGCCCGCGCCGACGGCGACGACGGCGGTCACGGCCTCGCCCAGGTCGGCGTGCGGCAGGCCGATCACCGCGCTCTCGACGACCCCCGCCAGGGCGTCCAGCTCGGCTTCGACTTCCTTGGGATAGACGTTCAGCCCGCCGGTGATGATGAGATCCTTGTCGCGTCCGACGATGGTCAGATAGCCGCGCGCGTCCAACGCGCCCAGGTCGCCGGTGACGAACCAGCCGCCGGCGCGGAAAGCCTCGGCGGTCTTTTCGGAGTTTCGCCAATAGCCGGCGCAGACATTGGGGCCCCTGACTTCGATCATGCCGGTCCGGCCGGGCGGCAAGGCCTCCCCGGTTCCCGCCTCGGTCACGCGCACGCTCACGCCGGGAAGCGGCGGGCCGACCGAGCCGGCGACGCGATCGCCGTCATAGGGGTTTGAGGTGTTCATGCCGGTCTCGGTCATGCCGTAGCGCTCCAGGACAGAATGGCCGGTCCGGCGCTCGAAGGCCTGGTGGGTGTCGGCCCGCAACGGCGCCGAACCCGAAACGAACAGGCGCATGGCGGCCGTCGCCTCGCGGGTGAGGCCGGGGTGCGCGAGAAGGCGGGTGTAGAAGCTCGGCACGCCCATCAGGCTCGTCGCGCGCGGCATGGCGGCGATGACCGCGCCGGCGTCGAAGCCCGGCTGGAGGATCATCGAGGCGCCGGCCATCAGAACGACGTGGGTGGCCACGAACAGGCCATGCACGTGATAGATCGGCAAGGCGTGGATGAGGGCGTCGTCGGGCGTGAAGCGCCACAGATCCTTCAACGCCGCGGCGTTCGAGGCGAGATTGCCGTGGGTGAGCATCGCGCCCTTCGAGCGCCCGGTGGTGCCCGAGGTGTAGCAGATGGCGGCGAGGTCCTCGGCGCCGCGAGGCACGGTGGCGAAACTATCCAATTGCTTCGCCGCAAGCGCCTGGAAGGACCCCTCCTCAGCGCCGTCCAGCGTCTCCACCCGCGCCGTCCCGGCGATGGCGGTCACGCCCTCCCGCGCGGCGGGGTCGCAGACCACGAGCGCCGGGGCGGCGTCCTCGATGAACCAGGCCAGTTCCGCCAGGGTGTAGGCGGGATTGAGCGGCAGGTAGACGGCGCCCGCCCGGACGCTCGCCAGATAGAGCAGGAGATTGGCGGCCGATTTTTCCACCTGGGCCGCGACGCGGTCGCCGGGCTCGACGCCCAGGCCGATCAAGGCGTTGGCGAGGCGCGCGGTCTGGGCCTCGATGGCGGCGTAGGAATAGAGCCGGGCGGCGGTCTCGATCGCCGGCGCGGCCGCCGCCCCGGCGTTGAGGAGCTGATCGAACAGGTGGTTGGTCATCAGCCGTCAAGGGCGTTCTTGATGTCGGTCTTGGAGAAATCATTCCCCTTGAAGAGCAGTCCATCCCCTTCCTTCGTCGCCAGCGCGTAAGCGAAGCAGTCACCAAGATTGAGCCGGGCAGGCGTGTGGCGACCGAAACGCCCAAAGGCTCTTGCCGCCATGCGGGCGGTTTCGGCGTCGATCCCCGTGACCTCCACCCCGAGTTCACTCATCACCGTCTCGGCCGCGGCGACACCGGCCGCGTCTCGGGCGACCTGCGCTCTGACCAGCACCTCCCAGTAGTTCACAGCCGAGATGACCGAGCCCATCGATCGCGCCAGGACCGTCCGAAAGCCGGGTCCGTCATCCTCCTTCAACACGATAGCCAGGATCGCCGACGCGTCGACGACGATCACTTGGGCAAACCATCTTCGTCGTAGAGGTCTTCATCGGTGAGCAATGGCCCGACGATCGGCAGGCTATGGAAGCGTTCCACCGCCTCGTCGATTGCACGAAGCCGGCGTTGAAATTCGGTTTCGCTCACGGCGTCGCGTCGCTTCAATTCAGCCCTCACGGCGCCCCCCACCGCTTCAGTGATCGGTTGGCCCGTTCGCTCGGCGAGCGCGCGGATTGCCCGTACCACCTCGGAATTCCGGATTTGGATCGGAGCGTCGTTCATGACAGGCGACCTTATATCATGATCGACCCATTTCAAGTGACGGAAACCGAACGCCTCAGGCCGACGCGGCGCCGCTCTTCTTCTCGGCGTAGATCATCAGGGGCGAGCCGCGGCCCTCGACGACTTCGGCGTTGACCACCACCTCCTCCACCCCTTGCAGGGTCGGCAGGTCGAACATGGTTTCCAGGAGGATGCCCTCCAGGAT
>JACDGF010000249.1 GCA_013815405.1 Caulobacteraceae bacterium
CCGCCGGCGTTTCGCCTCCGAGGCCTGGATCGCCGGCGGTTCGATGGCCGCCCTGGCGGCGAGCCTCGTTCTGTTCGTCGTCGCCTCGCCGAACGGCGCCGGCCTGCCCGCGGAACTGGTAGAGGGGCACGTCCGCTCGCTCCAGGCCCGGCATCTGGTCGACGTCGAAACCTCGGACCGGCATGTGGTCAAGCCCTGGTTCAACGGCAAGATCGATTTCGCGCCGCCGGTGATCGATCTGGCGGACCGGGGATATCCCCTGGCCGGCGGCCGCCTGGACTATCTGGAGAACCGCGCCGTCGCCGCCCTGGTCTATCGGCGCCGCGCCCATGTGATCAATCTCTTCGTCTGGCCGGGGGCGTCGCCGCCGGCGCCGACCTTCCAGCGCCGCGAAGGTTACGCCCTGATCCGCTGGGGGCGAGGGGGGCTCACCTACTGGGCCGTCTCGGACATCGATCCGGCCGACTTGGCCGCTTTCCAGAAAGCCTTCGCCGCGCGGGCGGGACTCTGAGGGGTTCGAGGCTATTTCCCCAGCGCCGCGTAGACCGCCTTCTGGAACATCGGCAGGGCCAGGCGGCCTTCCATGCGCTGGCCGACGGCGAGTTCGGGGCCGAGCGGGACGGAGTTCTGGATCAGGTAGAGGATGATCATGTCCTCTTCGGGATCGGCCTGCCACCACGTGCCGAAAGCGCCCGGCCAGCCGAACGCGCCGCGCGACCCGGCGCCCATCCAGGCCTGCTTCTCCGGATCGGTGATCATCGAAACACCCAGCCCGAAGCCTTGGCCAAGCCAGAACGGGATGCCGAGGAAGGTGACCTCGCGCTGGGTGTCGGTGAGGCGATTGGTCCGCATCAGCGCCACCGTCTCGGGTTCGAGCAGGCGCGTCCCGTCCAGCTCACCGCCCTTGAGCAGCATCCGCGCGAACTTGAGATAGTCGTCGGCGGTGGACACAAGGCCGCCGCCGCCGCCGCAGAAGGCCGGCGGTTCGTCGTGGCGATCGAAAACGAGTGGCGCGAGCACGCCGGTCTCCTCGTTGAGGCGGTAGACCACCGCCGCCCGATCGCGCTTTGCTGGCGGGAAGAAGAAGTCGGTGTCGACCATGCCGAGCGGCGCGAAGATCCGCTCCATCAGCACGTCCCGAATATCCTTCCCCTCGATCCGCCCCAGCAGGAACCCCAGCACGTCGGTGGCATGGCTGTAGTGGAAGCGCTCTCCCGGCGGATAGGAGAGCGGCAGGCCCCCCAAAGCCTTCATCCAGGCGTCGGCGGTGATGCGCACATTCATCACGTCGCCGAGCACATCGTCGTGGGCCTTGGCGATAGGGCCCACGGAGGTGAAGCCATAGGCGAGGCCGGCGCGGTGAGTGAGCAGGTCCTCGATGGTGATCTCGCGGAGGGCCGGACAGGTTTCCTCCAGCGGTCCGCCGGCTGATTTGAGCACCCGCATGTCGGCGAATTCCGGCGCCCATTTGGTGATCGGATCGCCGAGGGCGAGCTTGCCTTCCTCCATCAGCATAAGGGCGGCGGCGGACGTCACCGGCTTGGTCATCGAGGCTATGCGGAAGAGGGTGTCGCGGGTCATCGGCGCGCCGGTCTCGACATTCCGCCGGCCGATCGTCTCCAACTGGGCGATTTCGCCCTCCCGCCAGACCAGGGTCACCGCGCCGGAAAGGTCGCCGCTCTCGATAGCGGCCTCGAGCGCGGCAGGGGCCTGGGTGAGAGCTTGGGTGTCGAACGCGATTCTGGGGGCCGTGGCGCCATCCATGGTCGTCTCCTTGGGTCCGGCCTCCTCGATAGCGGCTAAAGGCGCGCGGGCCTATGGCGCTTTGAATGTCCCGACCAGCTCGCTCCAGGCCAGGACGTGACCGCGCATGGCCGCGAGCAGGGCATCGCGACCCGCGCCGCCGGCCAGGATCAACCGCCGGTCCAGGGCGAAGACCTCGAAGTGATAGTGATGGACCCCACCGGGAGGTTTGGGCCCGAAGTAGCCGACGTCTCCCGTATCGCCGCGACCCTGGGCGGCGCCGGCGGGTTGCGGCGGGTTGGCTCCCAAGGGCACGCCCTCGGCCAGCGACGTAGCGGCGGGCGGTATGTTCCAGATCAGCCAATGGCCCCAGGGGCGGGGAGCGGGCGCGTCCGGATCCTCGAGGATCATCGCATAGCTTTGCGCCCCGGCGACCGGCGCCCAGTTCAGCGTCGGCGAAAGATTGGCGCCGCAGGCGCTGTTGCGGGCCGCGATCCGTCCATCGGCGCCGACGGCGTCGGAGGCGACGGTCATCCGCGAGGAAAAGGCGACCGGGCCGACGAGGTCGTGGCCGAGGGGCTTGGCCGCCAGGCGAGTTTGGCCGCAGCCGGCCAGGGCGATCGTGAACATCGTGACGAGCGCGACCCGCGTGGCCTGCCCCTAGCATTGGGCGCCCGAATGGGCTTTACACACCGCCGCGAATCTCCCCGAACGACGCCGAGGAATCAAGCCACGCCATGAACCCCGCGCGCGCCGGCTATCTGTTCACCAGCGAAAGCGTCTCCGAGGGCCATCCCGACAAGGTGGCCGACCGCATCTCCGACACCGTGGTCGACGCGTTCCTGGCCGCCGACCCGGGGGCCCGGGTGGCTTGCGAGACCCTGGTCACCACCAACCGGATCATCCTGGCCGGCGAGGTGCGCGGGCCCGCCGGCGTCGTCGAGGCGCTGGAGGACAAGGTCCGCGCGGCGGTGAGGGACATCGGCTATGAGCAGGACGGCTTCCATTGGCGCACCGCCGACTACGCCTGCTATCTGCACAGCCAGTCCCCCGACATCGCCAAAGGGGTGGACGCCGCCGGCAACAAGGACGAGGGCGCCGGCGACCAGGGGATCATGTTCGGCTACGCCACCAGCGAGACGCCCGAGCGGATGCCCGCCACCCTGCAGTTCGCGCACAATATCCTCAAGAGCCTGGCCCTGGCCCGGCGCGCCGATCCGAACCTCGGCCTCGAGCCCGACGCCAAGAGCCAGGTCACCCTGACCTATGAGAACGGGCGGCCGGTGCGCGCCGCCTCCATCGTGCTTTCCACCCAGCATCGCGACGGCCTCTGCCCCGGCGAGGTGGCCGAGATCGTGCGTCCCTATGTCCTGGGCGTCCTGCCCGAAGGGTTCGTCACCGACGAGACCCGCTGGCACATCAACCCGACCGGCAATTTCGTCATCGGCGGCCCCGACGGCGACTGCGGCCTCACCGGGCGCAAGATCATCGTCGACACCTATGGCGGGGCCGCGCCCCATGGCGGCGGCGCCTTCTCCGGCAAGGACCCGACCAAGGTCGACCGCTCGGGGGCCTACGCCTGCCGGTATCTCGCCAAGAACGTGGTCGCCGCCGGCCTGGCGGAAAAATGCACCATCCAGATCGGCTATGCGATCGGCGTCAGCCATCCCTTGAGCTTCTATGTCGACCTGCACGGCGAAGGCGAGGTCGACCCGGCCCGTCTGGAAACGCTCCTGCCCGAAATGATCGGCGGCGCGACGCCGCGCGCCATCCGCGAGCACCTGGGCCTCGACCGCCCCATCTACGCCCGCACCGCCGCCTACGGCCACTTCGGCCGCGAACCGGACGCGGATGGAGGCTTTTCCTGGGAACGGACCGACTTGGCCGAGGAGCTGCGGCGGGCGTTCTAAGGAGGCTCTAGACCGCGCGGAGCCTCTCCAGTTCGGCCGTGAACGCCGCCTGGAGCACCGCCGCTTCCTCGACGGGAAGAGCGCGCGCCAACTTGGGGAACATCTCCACCCAGTAGTCGGTGTCGGCCGGCCCCCAGGGCATGCGTTGGGCGGCGCGGGCGACGTTCAGCTCGCGGTTGAGGTGCTTGCGAGCCAAGGCCGGGTCCATCGGGCGTGGCGGCGGGACGGGGCGTTCGGGTCGGAAGAGATCGGGCTGATTCATCGCGAGGCTTCGGGGCGGCGCCTAGCATCGATCATGGATGATTCGCGGCGCCGCGACGATGGCCGTTTCGGTTCTCCACCAAAAACCGCTCTTGGTCGCTGAGGCCGTAGAGCTCGAACAGGCGCGCGTTGATCGCCTTTTCGGCCGCCTCGATGGCGACGACCGTGGCCGCCAGATCCGCCACCTTGGCGATGAACTGGGTCGCCGCCGGCGTACCCGCGCCGATCGGGACGCGGCGAAGCTCGCCGGCGAACCGCGCGGCATCGCCCGGCGCCCCGGTCAGAAGCAGCCAGCGCCAATAGGCTCCGGCCAAGGCGCCGTCGGCCTCCTCCAGGTAGATGCGGTCCAGAACCGCCGCGCCGTCGGCGAACAGGGAAAGTTCGCCGTCGCGGAAAATCACATCGTATGCCCGGGCGGCGTCCAGCCGCGCCTGGAGGGCCGCGACCCTGGCCGCGACCGCCTCGTTCAGCCGCGCCTTGGCCCAGTCGTGGCGTTCGCCCGGAAGTTTGAGCGCGCGCGGCGCCTCGGCTTCCAGGTCGCCGATGGACGGAAGCGCCGGCCACAGCCAAGCCTCGCCACGGCGCGCCCGCGCCAGGACCGAGAGC
>JACDGF010000250.1 GCA_013815405.1 Caulobacteraceae bacterium
CGCCCGGACAGGCGGCGACCTCGACCTCTTTGAGCGCCGCGTCGTCGATCCGGCCGGCGCCGTGCGCGCCGACCGCCTCGAACACCTGCTGGATGGAGATGTCGCGGCCCCGGACGCGCCCGGGCATGATGGACCCGCCATAGAAGACCAGGCCCGGCAGGTTCATGCGCGCCAGGGCCATGGCTGCGGCGGGGATGGTCTTGTCGCAGCCGACGATGACCATCACGCCGTCGAGGGTGTGGCCCTGGACGGCCAGCTCGATGGAGTCGGCGATGACCTCGCGGGACACCAGGCTAGCGCGCATCCCGGGCGTCCCCATGGAGACGCCGTCGGAGACGACGATGGTGTTGAAATCGATCGGCACGCCGCCGGCGGCGCGGATTCCGTCCCGCACCGGCCCGGCCAGCCTGTCCAGATGCATGTTGCAGGGCGTCACCGTCGACCAGCTGTTGACCACCGCGATCAGAGGCTTTTCGAAGTCGGCGTCGTTCAGGCCCGTCGCCCGCAGATAACTACGCGCGGCGGCTCGGACAGGGCCGCGGGTGAGGGTGTCGCTGCGCTTGGCGGGGGCGGGGACAGGACGGGACGGGCGGGGAGGCAGCACGAAGAACTCCAAAAAAAAAGCAATAAAAAACCCCGCTCCGGGAAGGAGCGGGGTCTGATGACCTTGCGGGTTGTGCGTGTTTCAGGTCACGCCGAGCCGCTCCGCTCCACGCTGGAGAGAGGAATAAGGCTTACGATAAGGAGGAGGCCGGCGATCGGGCGCGCGGTGCGGCCAGCGGCCGTTCCGTCAAGTCCCATCAGTGTTTCGCGGCGAAACGGCACGTCGATCACGCTTAAACTTTGTTATTCGACGCCCGTTAAACCACGGTGCTCGCTTCCTGTGAAGGGCGTCCGCACCAGAAAGTCATCTCGGCGGCCCGATGCGCCAAGCAGAGATTCGTCGAGTGTCCCACGGATGGCGCCGGCGCGCGGAGCCCCGCCCCCTCCACCACTTCGCGGTCCCCCTCCCCCGCAAACGGGCGGGGGAGGATTTATCCACTCCTCCCATGCGAGCGCGGCGAAGCGGGGGAGGTGGCGGGGCGCTTCTTCAGCGCCGTGACGGAGGGGGCGCGCCTTTCGTCGGCGAGCCTCGACCCCCCGGCCGGGGACCGGGGTTTGCTTTCACGGCTTTCGAGCTTCCCTTCGGCCTGGCCCAGCCGGGCTTATAGATCGTGCGCGCCGGCGCTTCCCGCGGGCCCGGAGACTCGGGACGATCTTTGGATCGGGCGGGACGGTGACGGCCTTGGGCGCCCTGGAGGGGTGGGGGCTTGAACAGGGCCTGATCCAACGCCGGGAGGTTGGCCGGCGTGATCGCGTGCGCCAGCTGCTCGCGAAGCGTCCCGGGCTCGACTTCCTCGACCGCGCCGGGGGCGAGCGCGTTTAGGGCGAAGGGCCCGTAGGCGACCCGGATCAGGCGGTTGACGGCGAGGCCGAGGGCCTCGAGCACCCGGCGCACCTCGCGGTTCTTGCCCTCGGCCAGGGTCAGGGTGATCCACAGATTGGCCCCGGGGGGCCCGTCCCTGGCCCTGTCTAGGGTGGCCTCGATGGCGCCGTAGCGCACGCCCTCGACCGTGATCCCGCCCTCGAGGCGATCCAGCCGCGCCTGGTCGATCCGGCCGCGCGCCCGGGCGCGGTAGCGGCGCACCCAGCCCCCGGACGGCAACTCCAGGGCGCGGGCCAGGCCGCCGTCGTTGGTGAGCAGAAGCAGGCCCTCGGAGGCGATGTCGAGCCGGCCCACCGAAATCAGCCGGGGGAGGCCCGCGGGCAAGGCGTCGAACACCGTCTTGCGCCCCTTGGGATCATGGTGCGTGGTCACCAGGCCGACCGGCTTGTGATAGCGGAACAGGCGCGCGGGTTCGGCCGCCTGGATCGGCACGCCATCGACGGTGAGATTGTCGCCGGGACCGACCTTGACCGCCGGCGTGGTGAGCGTCTGGCCGTTCAGCGCCACCTTCCCCGCCTCGATCAGGCGTTCTGCGTCCCGGCGGGAGGCGACCCCGGCGCGCGCCAGGACCTTGGCGACCCGCTCGCCCGCCGGTGGGGGGCCTTGACCGCCGGCGTCCCGCGCCCTTGGGTGGTTGGAATGGCCGGCCATGACCTCTCGAGCATGCGCATCGCCCTGGCGCTGGCGCAAGACGCCGCCGCGCGCGGGGAGGCGCCGGTGGGCGCGGTCGTACTCGATCCGGCGACCGGCCGGATCCTCGGCCAAGCCTCCAATTCGCCCATCGCGCTCAGCGACCCCACCGCCCACGCCGAGATTCTCGCCCTGCGCGCCGCCGGCGCGGCGCTGGGAAACTACCGCCTCACCGGCCTCACCCTGGTGGTCACCCTGGAGCCCTGCGCCATGTGCGCCGGCGCGATCAGCCATGCCCGGATCGGGCGGCTCGTGTTCGGCGCCCCCGACCCCAAAGGCGGCGCGGTCGTCCACGGCCCGCGCGTCTTCGACCAGCCGACTTGCCATTGGCGTCCGGAGGTGAGCGGGGAGGTGATGGCGGAGGAGAGCGGGGTGCTGCTTCGGAAATTTTTTGCAGCGCTGCGATAGTTTAGGTTGACATAGTTTAAACTATGGGCTAACGCCCGCCATCATCAATCGCCGGGAGACTGTGGAAGATGTCGAAATACGAACCTTTGAAGCAATGGCTGCGCCGCAGACCCGAGTCGGAAGTTCCTCTCTCCTTTGCGGAAGTGGAGGCTCTCCTCGGCTTCGCGCTGCCTCACTCGGCGCGCCGCCATGCGCCGTGGTGGGCGAACGAGGCGCGAGGAAGCCACGTCCAGGCGGGAGCATGGCTCGGCGCCGGATGGCGAACCTCGCGCGTGAACATCGGCGGCGAGAAGCTGGTGTTCGTGCGCGTGGGCGGAGAGCCTTCGGTCCCGGAGCCGGAGGGCGGCTCGCCCGGCGCCTCACTGATGGTCGACCTGGACGGGCTCAGCGAGGCGGGGCGCCGCCTGATAGACGATTACGCCAGCGAAACGGGCGGTGACATGGCCGCGGCCGTGTTCAGAGCGGTACACGAAGCCGCTATCGCCCGTCGTGGCCGATTGATCGATCAGATCACGGCCAATGCGCCGCGCGTAACCGGCAACAGTGTGGATCTCATTCGCGAAGACCGCGATGCCAGATGAATTCGTTGTCGATGCCTCCGTCGCCGCCAAACTTTACTTCATCGAGGAACAGTCGGACCTCGCGGCGAACGTGCTGCGCGCCGCCAACCGGCTTATAGCGCCTGACCTCATCTTCATCGAAATGGCAAGCGTGGCGGCCAAGCAGGTGCGTCGCGGGCTAGCCTCGATGGAACAAGGCGCTTCGGCGGTGACCTCCGTTGCGGCTCTGATGGATCGAACCGTCCCGATGGCGGATCTGGTCGATCGAGCGTTCCAGTTGGCGGCGGACTCTGGATTTTCCGCCTATGACGGGGCCTATCTCGCGCTTGCCGAGGCGGAGGATCTGCAAGTGATCACCGCCGACGAGAAACTGGTACGGCGCGCAAGAGAGGCCAACATGTCCCGCCTCGTGCGAAGGCTGGGCTGATCGGGCGGCGCCCTACTCCCCTTCGCCCAGCGCGCGGGCCTCTTCGGGGAGCATGATCGGGACGCCGTCGCGGATGGGGTAGGCGAGGCCGGCGGCGCGGCTGATCAGTTCGGCCTTGCCCCGGTCGTAGTCGAGGGGGCCATGGGTGACGGGGCAGACCAGGATTTCCAGAAGGCGAGGATCGATCTCGGGGGCGGCGGGGGCGGGGTCGGTCATGGGGCGAAAGCCTACTGCAACACCGGCGGCTCGTCATCGCCCTCGTCGGCGCCGGGGGCGGCGTCGATTTCCAATAGGGTGTCCAGCACGGCGCGGCGCTCCTCCAAGGCCCGCGCTTCGAGCAGGGCCTGTTTCTCCGCTGGCGCGAACGGCAGGGCCATGCACAGGCTGTCGACCAGGGCCGCGCCGGGGGCGGCGTTCACCGTCTCCCACTCGATGCCCAGGCCCCGCCGGTCGAGATAGCGGCGAAGCAGGGCGAGGAAGGGCGCGCGCTCGAACTCCAGGACCGCCTCGGCGCCTTCCAGATCGGCCTCGAAGGGGGCGTAGTCGGCGCGCACCTGGCGATAGGGCGTGAGCGCGCCCAGCTCCCCGCCGGAGCGGAAGCGGCAGACCCCGGTCAAGGTGATGAGGTATTTGCCGTCGCCCGTCTCGGCATAGGCGGTGATCCGGCCGGCGCAGCCGACGCGCGCCAGGGCGGGCTGGGCACGGTCGCCGCCCCGGGCGGTCTGGACCATGCCGATGAAGCGGTTCCCGGCCATCGCGTCGTCGATCATGTTCAGGTAGCGGGGCTCGAAGATCTGCAGCGGAAGGGCGCCGCCGGGCAAAAGGATGGCCCGGTCCAGGGGTAAGACCGGGATGACCCGGGGCAGGTCCGTCGTCTTCCTGTAGCCGTTGGCGACCATGGCGAGCGGCTCCGTCCGACCCTTTAGGAGA
>JACDGF010000251.1 GCA_013815405.1 Caulobacteraceae bacterium
CGCCCAAGATCGGGCGCGGGCCCCTCCCTCTCCCTTTGGGAGAGGTGTTCCCATCCAGCCACAAAGAGGGCGGGGGGAGGATTGAGCTTATTCCGCCGCCAGGGCCGGGGAAAGAGCGATCATGCCTTCCAGCCGGGTCCGGATGATGGCCTCGGCCCCTTCGACGATGCGGCGCACGAGCTCGGCGCAGTTGGGGATGTCGTGGATCAGGCCCTGGACCTGGCCCGCGGACCAGACGCCGTGGTCGGGATCGCCGGCCTCATAGACGACCCGGCCGCGTGACCCGGCGACCAGGTCGCGCACCTCCTCGAACTTGGCCCCGCCGCGTTCCAGTTCGAGCACCCGCTGGCTGATCGCGTTCCTGGCCACCCGCGCGGTGTTGCGCATGGTGCGGAAGATGAGGTCCGTGGCGCGCTCGTCGTTGGCCACCATCTGCTGCTTGACGTTCTCGTGGATCGGCGATTCGGCGGTGGCCATGAACCGCGTGCCCATGTTGATGCCGTCGGCGCCCAGCGCCAGGGCCGCGACCAGGCCTCGAGCGTCGCCGAAACCGCCCGAGGCGATCATCGGGATCCTGATCCGATCCGCCGCCGCGGGAATGAGGATCAGGCCGGGCACGTCGTCCTCGCCCGGATGGCCGGCGCATTCGAAGCCGTCTATCGAGAGGGCGTCGGCGCCCATCCGCTCGGCCGAGAGGCCATGGCGCACCGAGGTGCATTTGTGGATCACCTTGATCCCATGTTGCTTGAACTCGTCGACGTGCTCCTGGGGCTTGTAGCCGGCGGTCTCGACGATCTTGATCCCCGCCTCGATGATCGCCGCCCGGTATTCCGCGTACGGCGGCGGCTTGATCGCCGGCAGGATGGTCAGGTTCACCCCGAAGGGCTTGTCGGTAAGATCGCGGCAGCGGGCGATCTCGCGGGTCAGGTCCTCCGGCGTCGGCTGGGTCAGGGCGGTGATGAAGCCCAGGGCCCCGGCGTTGGCCACCGCCGACACCAGGCCCGCGCGGCCCACCCACTGCATGCCCCCCTGGGCGATGGGATGCTCGACCCCGAACATCTCGGTGAAGCGGGTGCGGATCATGAAGCGCTCTCCGAACGGGCGTTTGAAGTGGCAGTAAGGCGACTTTCGCGGGGGTCGGCAAGGTTCTCGCCTTGGAAGGGTGGCGGCAAAGCCAGAGGTCAGAGCAAGATCCGCATTCCCCGCGAAAGCGGGGACCCGGGTTTTTTGACCCGCGTTCAGAGTACAAAATCCTACGTAAAAAGCCTGGACCCCCGCCTTCGCGGGGGAGACGGTGGAGGGCGGGCGCCAGGAGACGCTCGATCGGCGCTCTCTTCATACATCGCGTCGAGAAGTTCGACCGACGTGACGCCGATCGGCGGCAAGGCGTCCCGACCGGCGCGCAACGCCTCATAGGCCGAGGCTTCCGACCGGGCGCGGCGCGGGGTCGACGGGCGACGTTCAGCGAGTGGTTTTCCACGCTTGGTGATGATCATGCCCGCGTCCTCCGGCGAAATGCAGTCACGGGTATAGCTAATTTCACGGCCTTCCAATCGCGTAGAAACGTTCGGCGCGCTGTTCGCGCAGCGCGTCGGGCGACAGTGGCAGGAGCGCGTCCAACTCGGTCGCCACCGCGTCGCCGACGCGGCTGATGGCGAGGGCGGGGTCGGCGTGGGCGCCGCCGACCGGTTCGTCGATGATCTTGTCGACCACCTTGAGCGCGATCAGGTCCTGGGCGGTGATCTTCATCGCCTTGGCCGCGCCTTCGGCCATGGCGCGGTCGCGCAGCAGGATCGAGGCGCAGCCTTCCGGCGAGATCACCGCATAGATCGAGTGCTCCAGGATCAGCACCCGGTTGGCCGCCGCTATGCCGATGGCGCCGCCGCTCATCCCCTCGCCGGTGATGGTGGCGATCATCGGCACGCCCAGGGTCAGGCACCGCTCGGTTCCCCGGGCGATCGCCTCGGCCACGCCGCGCTCCTCGCTGCCGATGCCGGGGTAGGCCCCTCCGGTGTCGACGAAGGAGAGCACCGGCAGGTTGAACCGGTCGGCGAGGTCCATCAGCCGCACCGCCTTGCGATAGCCTTCGGGGCGCGCGGCGCCGAAATTGTGCTTGATGCGGGTGGTGGTGTCGTGGCCCTTCTCCTGGCCGATCACCACCACCGGATGGCCGCGGAACCGCCCGAGCCCCCCCAGGATCGCCTGGTCGTCGGCGAAGGCGCGGTCGCCGCGCAGTTCGACGAACTCCTCGATCAGGCCGGCGGCGTAGTCGACGAAATGCGGCCGGCCCGGATGGCGGGCGATCTGGGTCTTCTGCCAGGCGTCGAGGTGGGAATAGGCCTCCGAGCGCACGCGCGCCACGCGTTCGCGAAGGGCGGCGATCTCCGCGTCGAAGGCGCCAGGCTCGTTGAGATCGGAGAGCTTTGACAGCTCCTCGATCTTGGCCTCGAGCTCGGCGATCGGGCGCTCGAATTCCAGATAGTGCGCCGCCATAAACCCGTGATTGCTTTCCGGCCCGGAAAGGCCGCGACCCTAGGCGGGAAGAGTGGGGCGGGCAAGTTGGGGCGCGACGGCGGCCGGCGCCTGCCGCGGCCGCGGTTCGCCGGCCCGCGACCTTCGGCGGCAGGGTTCCTTTCACACCATCGACGCCAGGGAATGGCCGGCGGCGCGCACTAGCGGCACGCTGGCAAGGCTGGCGCCGCCCCGAAGCGCGGCGTCGACCTCGGCGTCCTCGAGCAGCTGTCCAGCCGCCCGAGGGGCGGGCAGGGCTGATCCGGCCGCCATGGCGTCCGCGTCGAATTCACGCAGCGCCTCGGCCGCTTCGAGCAAAACCGCCTCCACTGTCCTTCCCATGGCGACGCAGCCGGGAAGGTCGGGAAAGCTGACGCCATAGGCGCCGGATTCTCCCTCGATCACGGCGAAATAACGATGCATGGTTCGACTCCCTGGCCGGCGGTTCCGCGCTTTCTCGATCCCAGTCTCGCGCTTGAATCTCACATCCCGTACGCCTCCGCCATCGCCGGGTCGCGGGCAGCGACTTGGCGCGCCAGATCGACCATGACCTTGGCCTGTTTCCAGGTGGCGTCGTCCTGCATGCGGCCGTCGATCAGGGCGACACCCGCGCCGTCCGGCATGGCTTCCAGGATCCGGCGGGCGAAGGCGACCTCGGCGGGGTCGGGCGAGAAGACCCGTCTGGCGATGGCGATCTGGCTGGGGTGGAGGCTCCAGGCGCCGGCGCAGCCCAGGAGGAAGGCGTTCTTGAACTGCTGCTCGCAGCCCTCGGGGTCGTCGATGGCGCCGAAGGGGCCATGGAAGGGCTTGATCCCCGCCGCCGCGCAGGCGTCGACCATGCGGGCGAGGGTGTAGTGCCAAGGATCCTGCTGGGCCGAGGCGCGCGGCGCGCCGTCGCGGCCCGGGTCGGCCAGCACCCGATAGGCAGGGTGGCCGCCGCCCACGCGGGTCGTCTTCATCCCCCGGCTGGCGGCCAGGTCGGCGGGGCCGAGGCTCATCCCCTGCAGGCGCGGGCTCGACGTCGCGATCGCCTCGACATTGGCGACGCCCTGTGCCGTTTCCAGGATGGCGTGAAGGAGGATCGGCCGTTCGAGGCCATGGCGGGCCTCGAGCACGGCCAGGAGCTGGTCCAGATAGTGGATGTCCCACGGCCCCTCCACCTTGGGGACCATCATCACGTCGAGGCGGTCGCCGCAGGCGGCGATGATCTGGGTGACGTCGTCGAAATGCCAGGGCGATCCCGCCCCGTTGATCCGCACCCACAGGCCGCATCCCAGGGCGGCGAAATCCACCTTGGCCGCCATGTCGATGAAACCGGCCCGCGCGGCCGCCTTGGCGTCCGGGGGGATGGCGTCCTCGAGATTGCCGCAGAGCACGTCCGCCTCGCCGGCGGTCCGCGCCGCGCGGTCGCGAAGCTTCTCGATGTGGGGCGGCAGGAAGTGGATCACCCGCTCCAATCGGACGGGCAAGTCGCGTAGGGGTTCGGGCGCGCCCTGGGCGAGGGGCTGGAAGAAGGCGCGGGGCGGCCTCGTCATCGCTCTTTCGTCCGTGAGAGGGGATGCTTGGTTTCCACCACTTCGCGCAGACGGTCCTGGGCGACGTGGGTGTAGATCTGGGTGGTGGCGATGTCGGCGTGGCCGAGCAGGGTCTGGACGACGCGCAGGTCGGCCCCGCCTTCCAGGAGATGGGTGGCGAAGGCGTGGCGCAGGACGTGGGGGCTGACCTTGGCCGGATCGACACCCGCCACCACGGCCGCTTCGCCCAGCAGCTGGGCGAAACGGCGGGCGGTGAGGCGCCCGGCGGCCCCTCGCGAGGGGAACAGCCAGCGGTTGTCCTCGCGCGCCTTGGGCAAGAATTGCGGGCGCACGGCGAGATAGGCCCTCACCGCCGCGCGGGCCGCGCCGTTGAGCGGCGCCAAACGTTCCTTGCCGCCCTTGCCCTTGACGATCAGATAGGCCGGATCGCGGGCCAGCGCCGCGAGGG
>JACDGF010000252.1 GCA_013815405.1 Caulobacteraceae bacterium
CTGGAGAAGACCAACCCCGGCGTGAACATTCACAAGATCGTCTCCAACGTCGATCAGACCCGGGCGAGCTTCGCGGCCACGCTGCACACCCTGCTGGAGGGCATGGCCCTGGCCGCCCTGGTGGTCTGGCTGTTCCTGCGCAGCTGGCGGGCGACGGCGGTGACCGCGATCGCCATGCCGGCGTCCCTGATCCCGACCTTCGCCTTCATGCGCCTGGCGGGCTTCAGCCTCAACGTGGTGACGCTGCTGGGCCTCACCCTGGTGATCGGCATCCTGGTCGACGACGCCATCGTCGAGATCGAGAACATCGAAAAGCGCGTCTATACCGGCCAGCGCCCGTACGACGCGGCCATGGAAGGGGCCGATCAGATCGGCCTGGCGGTGGTGGCCTGCACCTTCGCCATCGTCGCGGTGTTCCTGCCCACGGCCTTCATGCCGGGCATCCCCGGGCAGTTCTTTCGCGAGTTCGGGATCACCGTCTCGGTGGCCGTGCTCTTCTCACTGGTCGTGGCGCGGTTGCTGACGCCGCTGATGGCCGCCTATCTGCTCAAGCCCACGGTGGGGCGGGCGCGCCCCCCGCTGCCGCGTTTCTACACCCGCGCGCTGGGCTGGGCTCTGGACCACCGCATTCTCGCCGCCCTGATCGGCGGCTCGATCTTCATCGCCTCGATGGCCCTTATCGTTCCGCTGAAGAAGGCGGTTCAGCCGGAAGGCAACCCCAACTACTTCTACGTCAATGTCGAGGGGCCTCCGGGCGCCAGCCTTTCCGACATGCGGGCGATCATCGAGCGGCTGGACGCCCTGATCGCCCGCCAGCCGGAGACCGCCGCGGTGTTCGCCCAGGTCGGCAGCGCCAGCAACAACACCTTCGCCGGCAGCAGCGGCGTCGGCCAGGGCGCGGTGGTGGCGGTGCTCAAACCCGATCGCAAGGCCAAGGTGGGCGCGATCCGCGATCGCCTGCGCCCGCTGCTGCGCCAGATCCCTGACGCGCGGGTGTCCTTCGACACCTCCGGTTTCGGGGCCGCCGCGATCGACCTGACCCTCGTCAGCGAGACCGGGGAGGGGCTGGACGCGGCGGCGCTCACCCTTCAGCGTCAGATGGGGGGTGTCCCCGGCGTGGCCGATCCCAGACCCACCAAGCCCTCGACCGGGGCCGAGCTGGTCGTGCGGCCAAAGGCCGACGAGGCGGCCCGGCTGGGCGTTTCGGTGGCCGTCATCGCCGCCGCAGCCCGCGTCGCCACGGTCGGCGACATAGACGCCAATGTCTCCAAGCTCGACCAGGGTGAGCGCCGCATCCCCGTCCGCGTACGCCTGCCCGAGCGCGACCGCACCGACCTCTCGGTGATCAAGAACCTGCGCCTGCCCACCGCCGCCGGCGGCGTGACCACCCTGGGCGCCGTGGCGGATGTCTATTTCCAGGCCGGGTCCGCGGAGATCGACCGCCTCGACCGCAAGCGCCAGATCACCATCGTCGCCGACACCACCGGCGGCGCCCAGGCCGGCGACGCCCAGGCAAAGGTCGACGCCCTGCCGATCATGCGCCATCTGCCGCCGGGGGTGGAAAAGGCCTCTCTGGGCCAGGAGCGGCGGTCGGCTGAACTCTTCGGCGGCTTCATCGTCGCGATCGCTTCGGCGGTCGGCCTGGTCTATTCGGTGATGGTGCTGCTGTTCCGCAGCTTCTTCAAACCCTTTGTCATCCTGTCCGCCCTGCCGACCGCGATCGGCGGCGCCTTCCTGGCCCTGCTCGTTACCGACCTTCCGCTGTCCATACCCTCCCTGATCGGGTTCCTGATGCTCATGGGCCTGGCGGCCAAGAACTCGATCCTGCTGGTCGAATACGCCATCGAACGCGAGCGCCACGGGGCTACCCAGCGAGACGCCTTGATCGAGGCCTGCCGCGAGCGGGCACGGCCGATCGTCATGACCAGCCTGGCGATGATGGCAGGCATGGCGCCCACCGCCCTCACCCTCGGCAAAGGCTCGGAGTTCCGCCAGCCGATGGCGGTGGCGGTGATCGGCGGCCTGATCACCTCGACCATCCTCTCCCTGGTCCTGGTGCCAGTGGTCTATGAATTCGTCGACGACTTCGAGCGCTGGCTGGGCCCTCGCCTCGCCCGCCTGGTCACCCCACGCCTGGCTCCCGCCGGCGCCGCGCCAGGGGACCGGCCCTAGCCGACGGCGGCCCCTTCGATTTCCTCCAATCCTCGCCGCGCCAGGGCGTCGGCGCGTTCGTTCAGGGCGTGGCCGGCGTGGCCCTTCACCCATCGCCAATCGACCTGGTGGTGCAGACGGGCTTCGTCGAGTCGCCGCCAGAGTTCGTCGTTCTTCACCGCCGCCTTGGCCAGCGTGCGCCAGCCGCGCGCCTTCCAGACAGGCAGCCACTGGGTGATGCCCTTCATGACATATTGGCTGTCGGTATGAAGCTCGACGTCACAGGGGCGCTTGAGGGCGGCCAGGGCTTCGATGGCGGCGGTCAGCTCCATGCGGTTGTTGGTAGTGGCGGCCTCGCCCCCCCAGATCTCCTTCTCGCGGTCCCCGAAAATCAGGATCGCCCCCCAACCACCGGGCCCGGGATTTCCCCGGCACGCCCCATCGGTGAAAATGACCACGCCTGGTTTCACGCGGGCGCCTCCGGAAGGGCCCAGGCGCCGGCGGCGGCCCCCGAGCGGTGCGCGGCGAGCTTGCGTTCATACTCCAGGGGATCTTTCGGCCGCACCAGCGCGCCCGGCGGGGCGCCGGTCCAATCGTTCAGGCGGGTGAGGAAGAACCTCATCGCCGCGCCGTGGGCCAGCAGGGGAAGCGCCGCCGCCTCTTCCGCGGCCAAGGGCCGGCGGCGGCGGTAGCCTTCCACGAAGGCCCCGGCGGCCGCGACGTCGAAGGCCCCGCCAGCCTGGAAGCACCAGGCGTTCAGCGCCACGGCGATGTCATAGGCCAGGGTGTCCCAAGCGGCGAAATAGAAGTCGATCGCCCCGGCGAAGCGGCCATCGGCGAAGAACACGTTGTCGGGAAAATAGTCGGCGTGGATGATCCCCTCGGGCAGGCCGGCGGGCCAGGAACGGGCGAACAGGGCGAGATCCGCCTCGATCGTCGCGGCGAGCCCGGGCTTCAAGGCTTCGGCCTGGGTCGCGAGGCCCGCGAACAGCCCGGCCCAGGCGCGCCATCCCAGATCGTTCACCCGGCGGCCCGGAAAACCCCGGGCGGCCAGATGGAGCCACGCCAGCCCCTCGCCCGCTTCGCGGCAATGGACGAGGGTCGGGCGGCGCACCGCCAGGCCGGGCAGGAAGGCCGACAGGGCGGCCGGCTTGCCGCGCACGCTCCTGAGCCTGCGCCCCTCGTGGTCGGCGATCGGCGGCGCGCTGGGAAAGCCGCGCGCGGCCAGCCACTCCATCAGGCCCAGGAAGAAGGGGAGCTGGTCGGCCCGCACCCGCCGCTCGTAGATCGTCAGGACGTAGCGGCCCGCTTCGGTCTCGAGCAGGAAATTCGAGTTCTCCACCCCCTCGGCGATGCCCTTGAAGCTTGTGGGCGCGCCCAGGTCGTAGTCGGCGAGGAAGGCCTCCAGCTCTGTGTCGCTAATGTCGGTATAGACGGCCATGGCGGTCCATCCGCGACGCCGCGTCATGCGTCAAGCCGGCCCGTCGTTGCAGCGCCGCGGATATGCCGTTATCACCGCGCCAGCTTGCGCCGAACGGCCGCCGGCCGGCCTCTTTCGTCTGGATGCTCCATGCGTCGCCTTCGCCTCTACCTCTTCGCCGCCACCGCTTCCTTGAGCCTCTGGTCGGCCGCGCCGAGCTTCGCCCAATACAGCGGCGGCGCATCGCGCGGGGCGAGCGACCAGCAGGCGCAGGAAGACGCCAAGAAGAAGAAACGCGACGAGGAGTTCGGCGCCGGCAAGGCGGCCCTGCCCGCGTTGCGCAACGCCGGCCCCTGCCCCTTCGCCAAGGTGCTCTACGACGCCGCCCGCTATGTCGAATTCAAGGACAACGTCGAAGCCTCGGCGGCGGTGCAATATACGGGGGAAATCCAGAAGGTGGCCTCGGCCTGCGCCTATCGGGGCGCCGAGCCGATCAGGGTCCAGATGCAGGTGTTGTTCGAATTCGGCCGGGGGCCGCGGGCGGAGGGAGGCCGCAAGACCTATCGCTATTGGGTGGCCGTCACCGACCGCAATCGCGCGGTCCTGGGCAAGGAGTTCTTCGACCTGCCGGTGACCTTTCCGGCCGGAAGCGATCGGGTCACCCTCACCGAGACACTCGGAAGCGTGACCATACCCCGCGTCGCCGCCACGGTCAGCGGGGCCAATTTCGAGATCCTGATCGGCTTCGAGGTCACGCCCCAGATGGCGGCCTTCAATCACGACGGCAAACGCTTCCGCCCCAACGCCGGCCAGATCACCGCCCAGGCCGCCGCCGCCAAACCATGAAGGCCCTGGCGGCGGTCCTCGGCGAAGCGGCCGGGGCCGCCTTCGCCCGCCTGGGCCTGCCCGCCGACCATGGG
>JACDGF010000253.1 GCA_013815405.1 Caulobacteraceae bacterium
GGTTTCCCTCGGTCAGCGGGTGCTGGGACGTTTCAGCGCCGAAGCCATCAAGGCGCCCGGCGGGGACACCGTGGTGATCCCCGCCGACGCCTATCTCGACGAGGACGCGATCGAGGCGATCGAGAACGCCGGCGTCCAGGCGGCCAAGGTGCGCTCGGTCCTGACCTGCGAATCGAAGATCGGAGTCTGCGCCGCCTGCTACGGCCGGGATCTGGCCCGTGGCACGCCGGTGAATATCGGCGAGGCGGTCGGCGTCATCGCCGCCCAGTCGATCGGCGAACCGGGCACCCAGCTGACCATGCGCACTTTTCACATCGGCGGCGCGGTCCAGGTGGCCGAACAGTCGTTCTTCGAAGCGGCCAACGACGGGGTGTTGAAGCTTTCGCCCGGCAACACCGTCATCGCCGCCGACGGCGACGTGATCGTCATGAGCCGCAACCTGGCGATCACCATCCAGGTCGACGGCGTGGATCGCGAATCCTACAAGCCGCCTTACGGCGCGCGCCTGAAGCTCAAGGACGGCGCCAAGGTCAAGCGCGGCACGCGTTTCGCCGAGTGGGATCCCTACACCACGCCGATCATCACCGAAGTGCCCGGCAGGGTGCGGTTCGAGGACCTCGTGGAGGGCCTTTCCGTGCGCGAGGAAGCCGATGAGGCGACCGGCATCTCCAACCGCGTGGTGATCGACTGGCGCACGTCCTCCCGGGGGGTCGACCTTCGGCCGAGCGTTGCCGTTCTGGACGCGGACGGCGCCTACAAGCGCCTGGCCAACGGGGGCGAAGCCCGCTATCTCTTGCCGGTCGGGGCGATCCTGTCGGTCGGCGACGGCGACGAGGCCAAGCCCGGCGAAGTGCTCGCCCGGCTTCCCACCGAAAGCGCCAAGTCCCGGGACATCACCGGCGGCCTGCCCCGCGTGGCGGAACTCTTCGAGGCCCGCCGGCCCAAGGATTGCGCGGTCATCGCCGAGATGGACGGACGGGTCGAATTCGGCCGCGACTACAAGAACAAGCGCCGGATCAGGATCACGCCGGAGGAGGGAGATCCGGTCGAATTCCTTATCCCCAAAGCCAAGCATATCGCGGTCCACGACGGCGACTCGATCCGCAAGGGCGAGTACATCATCGACGGCAACCCCGACCCGCACGACATCCTGCGCATCCTGGGCATCGAGGCCCTGGCCGACTTCCTGGTCAATGAGATCCAGGAGGTCTACCGGCTGCAGGGCGTGCCGATCAACGACAAGCACATCGAGACCATCGTCCGCCAGATGCTACAGAAGGTCGAGATCATGGAGCCCGGCGACACCGGCCTCCTGAAGGGCGACCACCTGGACAAGCCCGAGGTCGACGAGGAGAACGTGAGGGCCCAGTCCCGTAAGGGCGGGCGCCCGGCGCTCACCCAGCCGGTGCTGCTGGGGATCACCAAGGCGTCCTTGCAGACCCGCAGCTTCATCTCCGCGGCGTCGTTCCAGGAGACCACTCGCGTCCTCACCGACGCGGCGGTCCACGGCAAGCGCGACACCCTCGAAGGCCTCAAGGAAAACGTCATCGTCGGGCGGCTGATCCCGGCGGGAACCGGCTCCTATCTGCGCGGCCTCCAGCGCATCGCCGCCAAGCGCGACGAAGTCCTGGCCGCCAGCCGCGAAATCCCCCTGGTCATCGAACCCCTGCCGGCGGACATCGCCCAGGCCGCGGAGGCCGAGACGGTCGGGGCCTAGGGCGGAAGGCGCGCGACTTCAAGGCGTCGTGCTCTTCGCTCGCGGAAGTCGTGATCCCGAGTTGATGGAGCGACTACGGTAACCGTGCTATCGTTGCGTCACATCGCGCGGCCTTGGGGACGCGCTCCATCGGAGGGAGATTGGGATGCTCGTATCCGTCATCGCCGTGCTATCGGCCAATGACGCCTTGCGCAATTCGGCCGCCGCGTCGGCGGAAGGGCAGATGTCGTTGGACGTCGCGAGCACCGCGGCGCCCGAGTCCCTGCAACTGGACCCCACCTTTCCGGCCATCCCGATCGGCAACGCCACCTCCGAGGGTATGATGCTCGAGGCGATGACGCCCCAGGGATCCCAGGGTTTCGTCGTCCGCGGCACGGTCGACATCGACCCGTCCGATCCGCCCTCGACCGTCGATGGCGTGGCGATCTTCGCCGATCCGCCGATCGATCTGACGATCGTGTGCCCGGGCGACGCGCCGGTCGGTAACGCCCAGGACGTGGCGACGGCCCTGGATGTTCCCGGCCTCAACGCCAAGGGGCTTACCGGCCAGAACGTGGCGATTGGAGTCATGGACAATGGCATCAACCTGACCTTCCTCTCCACCGCCCTGGGTTGGACGCCGGCGCTGGACACCGGCAACTCATGGAACATGCCCGGTTCGGGCGGATCGGCCGGGGGCTATCCCACCGACCATGGCTCCATGTGTGCGTTCGACGCGCTCATAGCGGCACCCAACGCCACCCTGGTCGATTTTGCGATCATGGGACCGGGGGGCGGACGGCTCAGCGACGCCTTGGCCGCCTACAGCCAGGTTCTGTCGTCCTGGGCCATATCGGGATCCGGCGGCGGCCTTTCGCAGTACAACGCGGTGGTGCTCACCAACAGTTGGAGCATCATGAATCCCGCGGCGGACTTTCCCCCGGGCAGCCCGGGGCGTTATGTCGACAATCCCAACCACCCTCTCAACCTGATGGTCGCCGCCGTGGTCAGGGCGGGCGTCGACGTCGTGTTCTGCGCCGGCAATTGCGGGGCCGACTGCCCCGACAGCCGTTGTGGCGCCACGAGCGGATCGATTTGCGGGGCGAACGCCCTGGACATGGTGCTGACTATCGCCGGCTGCGACACCACCGGGGCGCGGGTCGGCTATTCCTCGCAGGGCCCGTCGATCGCCGGCATGTATCAGGAAAAGCCCGACGTGACCGCCTATACCCACTTCCTCGGTTCCCAGGCCTTTGGCGCGGGCTCGGCGGATTCCGGTACCTCGGCGGCCTGCCCCGTGGCCGCCGGCTGCGTCGCGGCGATCCGCACCCTGACCGCCCGGGGAATCGACTCCAACACGGTGTTCGGCGCGCTTCGCGCCAACACCGGCGCGTCCGGGACCGCGGGCTGGGACGCCGACTACGGATTTGGCATCGTCAACCCCGTGGCAGCCGCGACGTCCCTGGGACTTTGACGCCGCGAACCCCTGGAGCAAGCGCATGACCGACGAAACGACGGCCCTGATGGTGGTCAAGGGTGACCGGGCCGCCCCCTCGCTCGCCGACGCGGCGGGGCAGCTGCACCTGAAGATCGACGACTTGGACGCCGGTTTTGGAGTGGTGACGATCGACCCGGATCGTGGACTCTACAGCGTGCGCGTCCGGGCGGATCGCGTGGAGGCCTGCGAATCACCCGACTATCGTGGGCCGTTCTCCGACCCGCGGATCGAGGTGGGCCCGGTCAGATAAGGTCAAGGTTTGACAGCGGCGGTCGCCGACAGGGCTGCGGCGGTCACGAAAGAGCGTCCGCGGTCCTCGAACAGCCGGCTGGCGACGGCTTCGGTCTGATGGCCGGCTGTCGCGCGCGGATCGGTGAGGCGCAGGATCGGCTCGCTTGGCCAGCTCCCGTCCGCCGACTGACGCGCCAACAAGCGTTGAAAAGCGCCGTAGCGAACGCCGGGCGATCGGATCGATTGGAGCTCGGCCGCGAGGGCTAGGTCGAAGCTGGTGACCGGTTCGGGGCCGGGCGTCAGGCGAGGCGAGCCGAGGGCCGGCGCCCCGGCGGCCAGCCGCTCCAGTTCCAGGGCCAGGTACCAGTCGGTCGGCCACCAGTAGGCGGTCAGGCCTCCCTGGTCTTGGGCGCGGCCGAGCCAAGCCAGTCCGGCGCGGATCCGCCCATGGCCGGCGCCCAGATGGGGAAGCAGGGCGCGCAGGGCCGTGGCGGTGACCTCGGGGTGGCCGCCCCTCCAGCCGTGCGCGGGGTCGCCGAAACGGTAAGTCGCGAAGGCGCCGTCGTCGTGCTGGAAACCGGCCAGGACGGCGAGGTCGCGGGGCCTGGCCGCTTCTCCGGCGGCGGCCAGGAACAGGCACGCCAGGGCGGTGCTGTCGGCGTCGGCGGGGCAGCGGCGATTGTAACCCCATCCGCCTCCCGGAGCGCGGGCGCCGCCCAGATAGGCGGCCGCCCGATCCAGGGCGCCGCGGGTTCGCGCCTCCGGCGGGCCGCCTGCCAGTGTCAGACTCAGGCCGACGAAGGCGGTGACCCAGGCGTCCGCCGGACCCGGCGGCAGGTCGAAATCGCGCCAAGCCCCATCGGGATCCTGCAGGTCGAGCAGGAAGCGCCGGGCGCGGGCCCTGGAGGCCTCAAGCCGCGGCGCGGGCAAAGGCGTCCAGCACCGCGCGCCCGCTGATCCCGCAGCGGACCTCGATCGGGCGCCCGGGCCGGTCGATGAGGCTGATCAGGCCATGATCGGGCAGGGCC
>JACDGF010000003.1 GCA_013815405.1 Caulobacteraceae bacterium
GTCTGGCGCAGGTCCTTCGGGGCCAGCTCGCCCAACGTCTGGTCCAGGAACACGCGCGCGTCCGGGGCCTTGTCGGCGTTCTTCTCCGCCGTCGCCAAACTCCATTCCACCCGCTTGAGCATGGAGTCCGCACCAGACCAGTCGGTCCAGCGATCATACCAGCCCTGCGGCCCGGGCGCGTTCAGCGGGCTCTGTCCCATGGCTTTGACGTCGGCGTAGAACAGGGTGATCTCCGCCCCCAGCTTGGCGCGGGGCGCGGTGAACTGAGCCGGGTCCTTGCTCTTGAGAAACCCGTAGGTGTCGCCCGCCAGCCATGCCCAGCGGCTCGCCACCGGATCATAGGTCTCGAACTTGTACATCGCCTGGGGCGGCGCCGGGGTCGCGCCTAGCTTGAGCCCCAGCGCCCGATAGCAGGAGATGGCGTAGTCCTCCGGCTGCTTCAGCTTGGACTGCGCCGCCGCCCAGGCCTCGTCGCTCTCGACCAAGGCGCGCGCCATCTCCGCCAGGCTGGTGTCGTGGGCGAGGTAGACCTTGGCGAGACGGTCAACGAGTGTGGGCGGGGGCTCATCGGCGACGAAGTGGCGGGCGAGCTTGGTCGCCAGGAAGCGCGCCGTCTCCGGCCTGCGGGCGAGGTCGTTCAGCATGGCGTCGCCCTGGTCGACGCCCGCCTGGGCGTAGATCTTGCCGAGCAGGGTCGCGGGGCCCGGCTCGTGCCATTCTTTGTGGAAGACGAAGCCCCCCGGCTTGTCGCCCATCCTGCCGCCGAGTTCATAGGCGATGTGCTCGAAGGTGGGATGGGTGCTCCAGCCGGTAATGCCGCGGGCCAGCTGGATAATGTCGGCTTGGGTGTAGCCGCCGCCCACGCCCATGGTGTGCAGCTCTAAGATCTCGCGGGCGAGGTTCTCGTTCAGCCCCGCCTTCTTCTGCAGGCCGTAGGGCGAGTTGGGACCGATCGAGACATTGTTGTCCAAGAAGACCAGCATGGCCGGGTTTTTGGCCGAAGCGACCAGCATGTCGGCGAACTTGCCCGTCGTGTGAGGCCGGATCACCTCGCGCTCGTAGGCGCCGGCGATCACGTCCGACTGCTGCTTGATCGCGGGCACCACCAGATGGTTGGACCAGAAGCGGGTCAGCCGCTCACGGAAAGGCTGTCGGGTGGTCAGCGCGACGTTGGTCCGAGCGCCGTACTCTAGCATGAAGTTCTCGGCGACCCACGTCACGTAACCGCCGAGCGAGAGCCCGATGTCCTTGGCGAGCTTCGCTTCGAGCGCCTTGTCGCCTGACGCTTTGGCGGCAGCCTGCTTCTGATTGAGGCCATAGCCGACCACTGCATACCTGTAGAAGTAGTTCGCCCGGTGGTCGGTCGTGGTGGCGAAACCTTTGAACTCCACCGGCTCAGTGTAAGGCGTCTGGAGCTGTTCCAGCAGCCAGCGCTTGGGATTGGAGGATGCGGCGTCCAACTCTCCGGGGCGAGCGCCCAGACCGAACCGGTTGACCGCGATCGCAGCGGTTCTGGCGACCATCGCGCTACCCCTCGGAGTCTCATGCTCGAACAACCTTCACCCAACTTGACAACGTTGTCAAGGAGAAGCAATGTCGCTCCGCGTGACGCCTCCGCCCTGGCACAGCGTTACACAGCGGCTGGTCCCATCAGGTCGCGGCAGCTGACGTTTAGGCCAGATCAGCGGGACGAAACGTTCGTCGTCCAGTGGATCGCCGGGACGGAGCGCGTCCCGCCTGATAGGCCGTCGTTTTCACAACCCCGAAGCTTTCAGCCGCCCAGCGCCGGGTGTCGCCTTGCTCCCACGCCGCCTTCTGCGCCGGTGTCGAAGCTGCCGACAGCCGACTAAGCCGATGTCCGGAATTGGCGCAAGCCGGCCCGAACGCGCCGTCCAGGCCCTCGGTCCGCCAGCGGACCTTCCGAACGACCGACCAGGTGGCGAGCGGTCATTGGGTCCTTGCAAGCAGACGGACCCGCCCGATACGGTTAAGGTCGAAATATTTTCCACGCCCCGGGTAATGAAAGGGATCACGATGCGGGGAAGGATCCGCGTCTTGACGCTTGCGGCGAGCCTTCTCGCCGTGCCGGCGGGGGTGTCGGCCCAGGCGCTGCCCGATCAGATACGCAACGCCGGCGTTACCGTCGCCCAGTGGGACAGGATCAAGCTGGAGGTGCGGCGCGCGGCGGCGGCGCGCGCGGTTTCCGAGCGGGCGTTGGTGGCGGTGGCCGAGCGGGTCGGCGTCGAGCTCTCTCGGGGAGGACGGATCGATCTCGACCAGCTCCTCAGGCTCATCGACGGTCGTGCCACCCAGATCAAGGACTTGCACGAACGCCTGACCCTGCTCGCGACGAGCGGCGACCCGGCAACCGCCGGCCTGCTGGGCCAAGCCCGGGCGGCGATGGACACGGGCGATCTGGACGGCGCCGAGCGGATCCTGGGCGGCGCCCGTCAGGCGGCACGGGTGTCGCGAGAGAAGGCGCAACTCCGCGAGGCCGAGGTCGTCAGCCTGGAAGCGCAGGTGAAGGCCCTGCGGTTCGACTATCTCGGCGCTGCGGCGCTCTATGAGGAAGCCGCGAAGACGGCGCCGGAGACGGAGACAAAAGCGCGCTGGGAATATCGGATGAAGCAGGCGTTGGCGCTTCGCCAGCGCGGTCAGGTTTTCGGTGAACCGGAGCCTCTGACATCGTCGGTCCGCCTCTATCGCGACGCGGCTCTGCCGCTTGCGTCCCGTGCCAGCGCGCCGGCCGATTGGGCGACGACCAAGAACGAGTTGGGGCTCACGCTCACGGTTCTCGGTGAACGCGGTGACAAACAGGCGCTGGACGATGCCCTGGCGGCCTTTCGCGCCGCCCTGGAGGTGCGCGCGCGCGCGACTGCGCCAGCCGATTGGGCGGAGACCCAAACTGGCTTGGGGGCCGCGCTTATGAGGCTCGGCGAACGGGGGAATGACCAGGCGATGCGGGACGCGATCCAATCCTTCCGTGCTGCTCTGGAGGTGCGCACACGTGCCAGCGACCCCAGAAAGTGGGCGATGACACAGGCCACTTTGGGGGCGGCGCTGGCGACGTTGGGCCGAAGCGGGGACGACAAGGCGCTGAGCGACGCGATCACAGCCTATCGCGCCGTGCTGGAGGTAACCACGCGCGCCGGCGCCCCCGTGGAATGGGCGCGGACGCAAAGCCTTCTCGGAAACGCGCTCGAAACGCTCGGGGAACGGGGGAACGACCAGGCCCTGCATGACGCAATCGCAGCCTATCGCGCTGCGATCGAAGTGAGCACGCGCGCCAGCGCGCCGGCCCGTTGGGCGCTCATACAGAACAACATGGGCGCGGCGCTCAAAACGCTTGGCGACCATGGAGACGACCTAGCGATGCGAGATGCGATCGCCGCCTATCGCGCGTCGCTCGAAGTGAACACCCGCGCCGGCAACGCCGCGATGTGGGCGGCGTCACAGAACAATTTGGGGGTCGCACTAACGACACTCGGCGACCGGGGGGACGATCTAGCATCGCGCGAGGCGATCGAAGCCCTTCGCGCCGCCCTGGAAGTGCGCACCCGCGCCAGCAGCCCGACAATGTGGGCCGCGACGCAGAACAATTTGGGGAACGCGCTCACGACGTTCGGCAAACGCGGGGACGACAAGGCGCTGCGCGACGCGATCACAGCCTATCGCGCCGCCCTGGAAGTGCGCACGCGCCCCAGGGCCCCATCGTATTGGGCGGACACCCAGAACAATTTGGGGGCCGCACTTGTAGAGCTCGGCAAACGCGGAGACAGCGAGGCCCTGGGCGACGCGATCACGGCACTTCGGGCAGCTCTGGAGGTGCACACACGCGCCAGCTATCCGGCCGATTGGGCGGAGACGCAGAACAATCTGGGTGAGGCGCTCGAAACACAAGGCGACAAGGGCGGAGGTCGCGCAAACTATGACGCCGCCATCGCCTGCTACCGGGCGGCGCTCGAAGTATACACCCCTGAACACGCGCCAGCCGATCACGCGAGCGTCACACTCAGTCTCGCGCGCGTCGAAAAAAAGCTGGCGAAGGCGCTGGGCGTATAGGGCGCCTGCGACGGGGGAGCCAAGCATGGCTATGACGTCTCCATGCCATCGTCGTAAGACGTTGAACGAGGAACGCCGGAGGCGCTGGGTCAATGGCGGACATATTCATTTCCTACAAACGTGATGACGCCGTGGCCTCGCAGCGTATCGTGCGGGCGTTGCGGGCCTCCGCATTGTCGGTCTGGTGGGACCATGACATACCGCCCGGCGCCCCGTGGGAAACCACCATCGAGCACGAGTTGGAGTCCGCGAAAGTCGTCATCGTGGCTTGGTCGCGAGCTTCCGCCGCAAGTGAGAACGTCAAGGCCGAAGCCCGACGCGCGCGCCACAATGGCAAGCTGATCCAGGTTTTTGTCGAACCGTGCGATCCCCCCCTGTTCTTCGGCGAACACCAGGGGCTAAAGCTCGACGGCTGGACCGGCGACATCCAAGACAGCCGTTTTCAGACGCTGCTGGCTGCGGTCCATGCGTTGATCGATGGAAAGGCTCCGCCTCAGGGCGTCGGCTATGCGGTGCGGAAGGGGTCGCCCCGGGTCGCGCTGGCGGCAATTCTGGTTTTTGGAATTATAGGCGGGGTCCTGGGTCTCAATCCCGGCGCGGTTTGCCGCCTCGGCTTTACCCAAAGTCTCTGCCGATCCGTTGGCGCCACGAAGCCACCCGCGCCGGCGACGGACCCGGCGCGGTTTGCCACGGACGCCCGCGTTGTCCTGCTCGGCAAGGTGTCGGGCGTATGGGGTCTTCCATCTGAAGCCGGCAGGCCCGCCTGCGCGGTCAAATTTGTCTACAGCGTGGAGCGGGGCGGGTCGGATGATTTCATCCGGCTACGCGGCCTCGGCGTGGATAGCGTCGGTCGCGTCGTGAGCGCCGAGGGTGGCTCGATCTTCACGCGCACGATCAGCCCTGCCTCACAGGCCGGGACCCAATGGGAGCTGCGGCTCGAAGGCGATCGGCTCATCCAAGTAGACGCGACTAACGTTTCCACGACGCTCGTGAGGTGTACGAACTAAACCTCGGCCCATCGCGCATGAAAAGCCGGCGCCGGCAGGTCTCGAGGCGTGGTCGCGTTCTCCAGCGTGATCCGCATGACCTCGTCCGCGTCGAGCAAGAATCTGACAAGGCGACTTATTTGCAGGCCGCCATTGCGACCCCGTCCCATTCTATTTGGAAAGCAGACCTCTCGAAGGCCTCCATTGGGTCGAGGCTGTGTGAAAACGAGAACGGCGTAAATTTGGTTAGAATACAATTTCACTTGTGCTCGGATAGGCAGTCGAATCCTGCGCTGAACAGGTAACGGTTGGCCCCCAGAGGTCGATTATTGCGTCGGAAATCCGGCTTGTCGCGTTTTCACACAGCCTCGGTCGGAACCAGCCCCTCGTCCCCTTCCCGAAAGCGGTAGCTCGCGACCGCCCCGCGAAGGCCTCGAATCCGCACTGGCCAGAATGACCGCTCCTGGCGCACTCCGGCCGGACGCGCCGGCCCGGCGCTCCGCTGACCAGCGAACCTTCCGAACAGCCGCTTCGCGCTCGTCACCGTCAATAAGAGGGGCTAGGTTGTTACGGGCGACGGTGGAGGCTTCGTGGGCGACGCAGAACAGAGAGGTCAGAAGGACCTGCTTCGGCAGCAGGCCACCCTCGCTCGGTTCGGCGAACTGGCCCTCAAGTCCGACGACCTCGACGAGATTCTGACCGAGGCGTGCCGCCTGGCAGGGGAAGCCCTGGGCACCGACCTTGCCAAGGTAGTGGAGTTGCAGCCGGACGGCCAGACCCTCCTGGTGCGTGCCGGCGTGGGATGGAAGCCCGGCGTCGTCGGCGAGGCGACGATCCGGGCCGAGGAGGACACATCGGAGGCCTACGCCTTGAAGACGGGCAAGCCGATGATCTCGCGCAACATCGAGACGGAGACGCGGTTTCGCTATCCGACCTTTCTCATCGAGAACGGCGCCAAGGCAGTCGCCAACGTCCTCATCATCGGCGCCAAGGACGAGCCGCCGTTCGGAATCCTCCAGGTCGACAGCCGCGCGCCGCGCGATTTCACCGATGCCGACACCACTTTTCTCAGCGGCTACGCCAACCTGATCGCCGCGGCGGTGGCGCGCCTGCGCACCGTCGAGGCCGGACGGGCGGAAGAGGCCCGGCTCCGCCTCGCGTTGGAGCAACAGGTCGAGGAGCGGACGGCGGCGCTCGCCAGATCTAACGCTCAGTTGGACGCCTTTGCTCACACGATCAGCCATGACCTGCGGGCGCCGCTGCGAGCGATGGAGGGGTTCGCGCGCATCCTCCTGGACGATTTCGGCGCGAGCCTGGGAGCCAAGGGCGGGGGCTACGCCGGACGGATCGTGACGGCGGCCGAGCGCATGGACAGGCTGATCACCGACCTTCTCGCCTACAGCCGTCTGCAGCGCTATCAGTCGACCAGTCGCGTGGTGGATTCGAGCCGGACGGCGCGGCGTGTGTCCGACGAGGTCCGGACGGAGTTTGGGGACGCCGTCGAGATCGAGGTCATTTCGTCAATGCCTTTGATCCTGGCCGAGCCTGTCGTGCTCGGCCAGGTGCTGTCGAACCTCCTCAGCAACGCCGCCAAGTTTCGACGCGAGGGCGCCCGAGCGCACGTGACCGTGAGAGCCGAGCCGCGCGGCGATCGCGTCCGGCTTTGGGTGGAAGACGACGGCATCGGCGTCGCTCCCGAGCACCAAGCCCGCATTTTCGACGTCTTTGAGCGCCTGCACGGGCAGGAAGCCTACCCGGGCACCGGGATCGGGCTCGCGGTCGTCAAGAAGGGTGTCGAGTGTATGGGCGGAGCTTATGGGGTCGAGTCCGCGTTAGGGCATGGCAGTCGCTTCTGGATCGAACTTCCGGCCGCGGGGGACAGCCCCGAGCAGGCTGAACGGGAAGGCGAAGCGCTGGCATGAACGACGAGTCCTCCATTCTCCTCATAGAGGACAACCCCGACGACGCCGAGCTGGTCCGCTACGCCTTCGAGAAGGTCGGGATCGGCAATCCTCTTGTCAGCCTCAGCGATGGCGACTCCGCCGTGGAGTTTCTTGGCGAAGTGCGCGTCTACGCTGACCGGAAGCGCCATCCGTTGCCGGCGCTGATCCTGCTCGACTTGAAACTGCCACGGCGTTCCGGTTTCGAAGTGCTGCGGTTCATCCGCGACCAAGAGCCAACCCGGCACATCCCGGTGGTCGTTCTAACCTCGTCGAACCAGCAAGACGATATCAAGCGGGCCTACGAAGACGGAGCGAACTCTTACCTCGTGAAGCCGGTTAGCCGAGACGCGCTCATAGAGATGGTGCGTTCGCTGGACGCCTATTGGATCAAGCTCAACCAGGTGGACGCCCGATGAGCGATCAGACCTCTGGTTTGCGCATTCTCGTAATCTATGACAATCCTGACGACCGCCAACTTGTCCAGCACGAAGTCGAGGAGGTCTTTCCGGGTGCGGATATCCTCGAGCCGACGGATCTTACCGGCTTGGAGGCGGCTCTCGAAGGCCATCCGTTAGACCTTGTGGTCACGGATCTCGATCTTCGTTGGTCGAGCGGTCGGGACGTTCTCGCCGCCGTGAAGTGGCGACATCCGGGCTGTCCGGTCGTGATGTTCACTGGCACGGGCGATGAGATGGTCGCGGTCGATCTCATGAAGGCGGGGCTCGACGACTATGTGGTGAAGTCGCCGCGCCAGCTTCCGAGGCTTCGCACTTCGCTGAAGCTGGCGGTCGAGGTCGCCCGTTCGCGTTCAGCGCTTTCGGAGCGGGAGGCGCAGCTGACCTCGATGGTGGCGCACAAGGAAACGATCGTCCGCGAGCTCCATCACCGCGTGAAAAACAATTTGCAGACGGTCGAAAGTCTGTTGCAACTCCGGGGCAGAAGATCAGACCCGGCGACCCGCGCTCACCTCGAGGAAATCGCCGGGCGCATGCGCGCGCTGGGGGCGGTCCAGTCGCGGATCTACGAGGCCGACACGCTCGACCGGGTCGATTTCCGCGCCGCGCTCGCCGATATCGCCAAGGGGCTGGTGGCTGTCTACGATTCGGCCGAGCTGGAATGCGAATTCGAGGGGCCACTCGAGTTGGATCTCGGCCGGGCCATGCCGCTAGGGCTGCTCTGCTACGAACTTATCCTCAATGCGTTGAAGCACGCGTGGCCTCAGGCTCAACGCGGTAGGCTTACGGTGCAATTGCGCGCCCAAGACGGGACTTCGGAAGTGCGCATCCGCGACGATGGCGTGGGGTTTACCGACGGCTCGGTCACCAAGGGGCTGGGCACACGCCTTGTGCGCTCGCTGGCTGGTGAGGCGCGCGTCAAAGTTGACCTCCTGTCCGCCCCAGGCAGCGGAACGACCGCAATGCTGAGGTTGATATGAGGCACGCGCCGGCACAGGTCGTGCTCGTCGTGGAAGACGAATCTCTTATCCGGATGCTCCTCGCCGACGCCTTCGACGATGCCGGGTTTATCGTGCTCGAGGCGGGTGGGGCCGACGAGGCGGTCTCTATCTTCGGCGCACGCCAGGACATAGCAGTTGTCGTCACTGACTTACGGATGCCGGGCACGATGGATGGGCTCGGTCTAGCCGGCTGGATGTGTGAGCACGCACCTTCCATTCCGATCATCATTACATCGGGCGTCGCCGCTCCAACCGATGCGGCAGCCAACCCTTGCGTCGTGCATATCGTCAGCAAGCCCTACAATCCTAGCGATGTTGTCGACTTGGCTGCTGATCTTATTCCTTCTGCAGATGACAACGTATACCGACGCGGCGCAAAAGAGCCTGTAGTTTCCCTACCGCCGCCCACCGAATGATATTTAGTACGGAGCGGGGTATCTACACGATTCGACCCTTGTTCCGCGTCGGCGGAATGTCTCGCATCCGCAGAAGCTTGTCGAAGACGACGACGGCGCCGCGGTCCTCTCCGTGGTCAATGCTCTGGACGCCCTGAGGCATCAGCGCCGCCGCGTCACCGGCCTCCCCACTATTCCCGACGACCGCGCCACCGGAAAGGAGGCCGGCGATCACCAAGGTCAGCGCAACGGCTTGAGCCGGCATGGCGCGTGACGTCTCCATCAAGACCGAAGCAAGGTAACACGGCCCGCTCCCTCACGCCATCTGCACCCGGGGACCGGCCAGCGTCGGGGGCCGGTGGGGGCTCCAGGGGGCGGCGGACTCCAGCCCCGCTCCGCCGCCGCCTAGCCCCGCCATGGCGGCGACGAACCGCTGATCGCCGCCAAGGGCGCGGTGGACCGGACCGGGGCCCCCGGTCACGCCGATGTTGGTCCCACCGTGGCCGTCCGAGGCGACCGTGAAGACATCGTTCTGGTGGTTCCCCGCCAGTTGCAGGGTGGCGACGGTCGTGGCGCCGTTGACGATCACCAGGGTGTTCCCGGCCCCCAAGGTGGCGGCGGTGGCCGTGGTTTTCAGCAGGTCGATGGTGTCGGTGGGGTTGAAGGCATGGATGGTGGCGGCGAAGCGCGCGGCATCGCCCAGCGCCAGGGTTCCGCCCCCGCCGTTGAAGGTCATGTCCAAGCTCGCCGACGCCGAAGCGTCCACCTCCAGGGTCGCGCCGGTATCCACCGCCATCGCGCCGCCGCCCTTGATCGCCAGGGCGAGGTCGAGGGCGCCGACGGCCGCTTCGATCGTGCCGGCGTTCGTGATCTTGACCCCGACCACGCTGATCCCCGAGCCGGACTTGATCAGCAGGCCGCTGTTGTCGATGGTGGACGCGGCGGCGTTCCCGCGGGCGATGTCGCCGGCGATGCCGTAGGTGGCCCCCGCCGCGATCGACAAGGTCGCCGCCATCGATCCGGCGTCGCCCACCGACAAGCTCCCGGCCTGATCCACCGCCCCCACGACGCTCAAGGTGGCGGTTCCGCCGATCGTCACGCCGTTCAGGATGGCCGACGAGAGCGCCAAGGTTCCGGCCCCGTTCACGGTTCCGGCCAGGCTCGTCGTTCCGCCCAGGCTCAAGGCGTCGCCGGCGGCGATGGTCAGGGTCGCGCCGGCGGTTTGTGAAAAGCCACCCGCGTAGGCGAGGTTTTCGTTGACGCTGGTCGACGCCCCGGCGAAGAGCGACCAGCTGGCGACCGTCAGCACCGCGCCGTTGTTCAGGAAGTGCGTCCCGCCGGCGAAGGCGAGCTTTCCGGTCCCGCTCACCAGACCGGCGAAGCTGTCTCCGGCGCCTTTAAATTGCAGCGTGCCGCTGTCGATCTCGACCGTGCCGGTGTCGGTGAAGGGCGCCGCGACGACGGCAATTCCGGTTCCGATCCCTTTGAGCAGGCCGGCATTGGTGAAGCCGGTGACGCCGGCGAATGCGACGATCTGATTGGCGCCTTGGAGAACGATGGTTCCGGTGGCGTCGTTCTTCAGCGTACCGCCGCCGAGTCCGGGGCCGAAGGGATCGCGGCCGAGCGAGATGGTGCTGGAGCCTGTCAGGCTGAAGGCGCCCCGGTTTTCCAGGACGCGGCCGCCATCCAGATTGAAGCTCGAAAAAAGGGACAAGGTCGAGGCGCCCTCGAGCAGGGTGGTGGCCGCCCCGGTCTGCAGCATCGTTTGGGCGAAGGTCGCCGGGCCGGCCACGGTGAAATTCCCCAGCCCGGATAGGATACCGCCCTGCTGGAAGTACGTGCCGCCGATCGTGACCGCCCCGCCGAGGGTCAAGGTGGCGTCGGTCACTGCCAGGGTTCCGGTTCCCCCCACCGTCCCTCCATTGAGCTTGAACAGATTGCCGCCGAAGTCCAGCGTACCGCCCGCGGCCACGAAGAAGTCGTTGGCGTGGGCCGAACCGCCGCCGTCGAGGGCCAAGCTCGCTCCTGACGCCACGGACACGGGACGGGTGAACCCAAGGTCGGTAAAGGCGCCGTCGAACTCCAGGGTCCCGGTCTGCGCCAGGACCGTGCCGGTGTTGGAAAAGCCGACCTGGATATGGCTCACGCCGGTCGTCACCGTCTGTTGGAAGGTTCCCGCGTTGGCGAAGGTGACGCTTCCGGAGCCCTTGAAGATCGTCGTCGCCGCCTGGATGTCGAAAATGGCGCCCAAGTCGTTGCGCAGGGTCCCGCCGCCCACGGTCGTGCCGAAGGGGTTGGCGCCGAGGTGAATCGTCCCGCCAGTCAAGGTGAACGCCCCCTGGTTCTCCAGGATGCGGGCGCCATCCAGGAAAAGGCTCGCGCCGGCCGCCAGGTTGGAGGCGCCCTGAAGTTTCGTCGCGCCCGCGCCGGTCTCGAGCGACTGGGCGGTGAAGGCGGCCGAACCCGTCACGGTCAAGCTCGCCGCCCCCGAAACCGTGCTGTTGTTGGCCGAAGTTAAGGCGCCGATCGTGACCGCGCCGCCGAGGACGAGGGCGCCGGCTTCCAATTTCAGCGTGCCCGGTCCCCCGACGGTCCCGGCGCCGAGGGTGAGTGTGCCTGAGACGTCGAGCGTGGCACCCGACGCCAGGGTGAAGGCGCCGGCGGCGGCCGATGCGGCGCCCTCGAAAGAGAGCGTCGTTCCCGCGGCCAGCGAGATCGTCCCGGCCCCGCTGTTGGTGAAGCTGCCGTTAGCGAACTCCAGCTTGCCGCCTTCCACCAGGACCGCGCCGGTGTTGGTCACCGCCAAGCCGATGACGAAGGCGGTGGTCGATGTCGTCTTCTTGAGCGTTCCGGCGTTGGTGAAGCTTGTGGCGCCGCTGAAGGTCTCGATGAGGCTTGCGCCCTGGAGGTCGATGGTCCCGCCGGGGTCGTTCTTCAATACGCCGCCACCGAGGCTGGAGCCAAAGGGGTTGAAACCGAGCCGCAGCGCGTTCCCGGCCAAGGTGAGCGTCCCCTGGTTTTCCAGGGTGCGCCCGCCATCCAGGCCAAATACACTTCCGATGAAGCTGGAGGCGCTCTTGAGCAGGGTCACGCCCGAACCGGTCTGCGCCAAGGTCCCGGTGAACGCCGCCACGCCGGTCACCGTCAGGGCCCCGGTGCCGGAGACCGTGCTGTTGCTCTGGGCGAAGCTCGCCGCCGCCGTCGCCCCGCCGAGCGCCAGGACGCCTCCGGAGACCGTCAGCGGCCCGGCTGTCGAGGCCGGCCCGCCAAGGGTCAGGGTTCCAGCCGCTACGGTCAGCGAATGGCCAAAACTGGACGTGGAGCTAATGGAGAGAAAGCCTCCGGAGACCACGAAATTGTCGTTGCCGACCGTGAGGGTGCGCGCGCGGTCGGCGCCGGCGCCGTGGGTGATGGTGTGAAGATGAACGGTGTTGATCGACACGTCGTCGGAGAAATTAGGAACCCGCAGAGGCTTCCAATTGTTCGCGACGCCCCAGGTGCCGTCGGCGTCCAGTCTCCAGGTGATGGTCGGAAACGGCATGTCGGTCTCCGTCGATTGCCGGTCAGGCGAAGTGAACGTGCCCAGGTGGGCATAGCATCGACCGCCACGCCGCGGGAGGGACGTGGCTCCCCGCCTCCACGGCCCCAGCGCCGCCCGCCCGGAAGCCGGCCATGGCGGCGACGAAGCGGTGGGCAGGTGGACCGGCCGGCTGGCCGTGAGGCGCGGGCCCGCCGGTGACGGTGATGTTCGTCCCCCCGGCGCCGTCCGAGGCGACGGCGAAGGTGGCGCCGCTGTAGTCGCCGGCAAGTTGCAAGGTGGCGATCCTGTCGGCGCCGCTGAAGATGGCCAGCCGGTCGCCGCTCTTGAGCTTGGCTCGGGTGGCGGTCGTCGCCAAGAGATCGATCGTGTCGGTGGCGGCGAAGCCGATGATCGTGGCGTCGAACTTCCCCGGCCGGCCCAGGGCGAGGGTGGCGCCTCCGCCGTTGAAGGCCATCGTGAGGCCGCCGTCCACCGACCCATCGGCCTCCAGCGTGGCGCCGTCATCGACGGCCAGGGTCCCATCGCCGGTGATCGCCTTGGTGAAATCGAGTCTCCCGCCGTGCGCCACCACGGCGCCGGTGTTGGTCAGGGCGACCTCGATGCGGCTGACCCCGCTGATCACCGTCTGCTCGAGCGTGCCGGCGTTCTCGAAGGCGACCGTCCCCAGCGAGCCGACGATGGTGGTCGGCGCCTGGATGTCGAAGATCGCCCCGGCGTCGTTGCGCAGCGTGCCCCCGCCTTGGGAGCCGCCGAAGGGATTGTGCCCCAGGCGAATATTCCCTGAGCCGAAGGTGAAGACACCCTGGTTCTCCAGGACGCGGCCGCCGTCGAGACCGAAGTTGGACACGTCGAAGATGGTGGCGCCTTGCAGCACCGTCACCCCCGGGCCGACGTGGAGTCCCTTGCCTTGGATTTCCGCCGGGCCGGTGATGGTGAAGGTTCCCGCGCCCGACACGATTTCGTTGTCCTCGAAGAAACCGGCGACGGTGGACGCCGCCTTCACCGCCAGTTCACCGGCGTTCACCGACAAGGTCCCGGTCCCGCCGATGGCTCCCGCCCCGAGCGAGAACTTGAACTGGTCGCAGTCCAGGGTGGCGCCGGCGGCGATGGTGAGGTCGCCGGCCTTGGCCGAGCCGCCGCCCTTCAGGAGCAGGGTCGAGCCGGACGCCAGGGAGGTCTTGCCGGCGTCGCTGTCGATGAAGTCGCCAAGAACCGTGACCACGCCATTGATCGTCAAGACGCCGGCGGCCACTCGCACCGTGCCGCCGCCGGTGATGGTCCCCGGGCCCAGCGAGAACGCGCCGCCGGCAAACTCCAGGGTGGCCGGGCCCACGACACGGAAGGCGTCGGCGTTGGCCGATCCGCCGCCGGCAAGAGCGAGTGTCGCGCCGGTGGCGACGGTCATCGTCCCCGCCCCGCTGTTGGTCAGGGTGTCGTCGATGACGAGGGTTCCGGTCTCGACCCGGATCGCACCGGTGTTGGCCACCGCGACGCCGACGCTGACGCCGCCCGTCCCCACGGTTTTTTCGAGCGTACCGGCATTGGTGAAGGTGGTCGCGCCGGTAAAACGGGCGATCGCCAGGCCGCTCCCCTGGAGATCGAGGATCGCGCCGGCGTCGTTCGTCAGGGTGGCGCCCCCCAGGGCGGTCCCGAACGGGTTGAAGCCCAGCAAGAGCTGGGTGGAGCCCGTGAGGGTCAAGGTCCCCTGGTTCTCCAGGGTGCGGCCGCCGTCCAGGCCGAATTGCGAGCCGGGCCCGCTCAAGGTGGAGGCGCCCTTCAGCACCGTCGACCCGGCGCCGGTGTGCAGCAGCCCCGGTCCGGTGAAGCTCGCCACGCCGGTGACGGTCAAGCTGCCGGCGCCGGACACCGTCCCCCGGCTCTGACTGAAGTTCGCCGCCGTCGCGGCGCCGCCGAACGACAGGGTCCCGGCCGATATGGTCAGAAGGTTGGCGAAACTGGAACTGGAAAGGATGGTCAGAGACCCGCCCGAAACCGCGAACACCCCGGCCCCGACGGTCAGGGTGTGGGCGAAGTGCGTCCCCGTCGCGTGGGTGACGGTATGCAGCGGGGTGGTGTTGACCGTCACGTCGTCGGCGGCGTTGGGGAGCCGCCCCAGATCCCAATTGGCGATCGTCGCCCAATCGCCGCTGATGTCCTGTTTCCACTTGATGGTCGTAGGCATGATGGCCTCCCTAGCCTTTCGAAGGCCGCCATTGGGACTTGGGAGTCGGGAAGCGATCGCGAGGTGGGCCGCTGGCTCAACAACAGGGCCGAAAATTCCCACCAGCCCTTCCGACGACGAGAGCGCGTTGCCGGTCCCTTCATGGCCGCGCCAGAGGAGCGCAGGCATCGATCGCCAGACCTACCGGGATAGACGCTCGGCCGCCCTGGCCGAATGGCGGGCAGTCATGGCCTGAACGCCGCTGGGTTTGGGCTCACCTCGCCTTCCCGGAGACAGGTCGTCGTTGCACTGACGGCGCCGATAGACGACCTTGAGGCGCTGGCGGCACGATGGACCGGTAAGGGCGCCGATCGCCCTCCTGGGGCCCCGTCGCTGCCGGTGGGATGCCTTGCCCCGGATGGACCCTGTGACCTGGACCCCGCTCTTCTCCGATGCTCAAGCCATCGCCATCCGGGGCACCGAAAGCATCGTGGGATGGGCATAGTCCCCCCGGCCCGACAGGTGAGCGACTCCCACGGCTTCGCTGCCCAAACTCGCCATGGCGGCGACAAACCGGCCGGACGTGGCGGTGCGCGGAGGCGCCGTAGGCAAGGTGGAATAGAAGACATTGACCCCGCCGTTTCCGTCCGACTGAACGCCGAAACCCGACGGGCGGTAGTCGCCCACCAGCTTGATGTGCGCGCTGTGCGTCCCATCGGTGACCGTGAGGACGCCGCCGGTGTGCATGCCATTGTCCACATAGCTGGCCTCATCGGCGCTCACGAAGGAAATGTCGTCCAGTTCCAGGAAGTCCCCGCCGCCGTTGATGGCGATCCCGGTCACCGTCTTGGTGTAGGACTGCGACTGGGCCAGTTCCAGGATTCCACTCTGGGTGGTGAAGTTCACGTCTTCATTGAAGGCGGCGCCGAACTTCAGCGTGCCGTTCTTGATGGTCGCCGTGCCGTTTCCGCTGACCGCTTCATAAATCGCCAGGGTTCCGCCGTCGACGATGATCCTGCCGGTGTTCTTGACGGGACCGTTGACGATCATCCCGCCCGCGCCGTCGTTTTCGATGACGCCGGTGTTGGTGACCGCATTGTCGATCGTCATGCCGCCCTGGCCCGACGACTCGATGAGCCCTGCGTTGGTGATCGTCGAGCCGCCGGTGTCGATGATCAGTCCACTGGAGCCGGTCTCCCTGATCACCCCACCGGATTGATTGACCAGGGTCAGCTGCCCGTTCCCCAGGAAGCCGTCGCCGGAGATGGTGTTGTCGACGTTGGTCAGGGTTCCGGTGGAGGCGGCGGCGAAAATCGCGTTGCCGGCGAAGTCGCCCAGGGAGACGACGCCGCCCCCAGTGAGGGTGAGATTGCCCGCCAGCACGGTCAGGGTCGAGCCCATGGCGATCCCGGTCAGGGCGATCGTCCCGGTGTTGTCGACCTCGCCCCGCGCCTGAAGCGAACCGCTGTCGATCACGGCGATGAACGCCTGGTTGTTCACCCGGGAGGCCGTGCCGTCCAGGGTGGATCCGCCGATGTTTATCCCGTTCTCAATTTTCTTCGCCTACTGCGCAGGGCAGTTCTGGTTCGCCTATCGAGTGAGGACAGTGCTGGTCACACGTCACCCCGAAGAATGGCTGAAGATGTCGAAACGCTTCTCCTTCAGCATCGTGCCCTGGCGTTTTGTTTGGTGTGGTCGGCATCGGGAGTTGGGCGATGCCGTGCTGAGCAGGCGGGTAGTCGAAATGCGATGTTTGACAATCGTTGCCTATACGTCGTGGGCCGCATTCGTGATCGGCGTCTTTCGTCCCTACTAAGTGGGTGGCTGAAGACGTCCGTTCAGGGTGTGCGCCGTGAGAAGGCGGCGCTGCAAGCCGACCTTCGCGGGGGAAACCCTCCCCCCTTATCTTTGACAAGGGACTCTATCACAGAGGGTTGGGCTGTAAGCGCCAGAACGGACCGTCCGCTCTGGCGCGATCCTCGCCCTTCAGCGCTGCCTGTGTCATCCGTTTCGGCGCGGAGCTCAACGCCCGCCTGGCGCGGAGCGCCTTGATGCCGGATGGTGGCGTCAGCGGTGGCGGGCTCTTAGAACGGGCCCCGGTGGCGGACGGAGGCCAGGAGCGTGCGAGCCCTGTCTCCGCGCCTTCCGGGAACGGAGAAACACGCGATGGCGAGCATCCCCCATGGCAGCGGGACGGCGGCGGATCCCTGGACCCTGAAGACCCCTTCCTTGAGTTCGGACTACCGGGCCTGGCGGGAGGGCGAGACGCTCTTCGTGCATGTCGGGGCGACGCGGCTGTCCTATCGAGGCCGGGCGATCGAGGATCTTCATTCCATGCTCGAGGAGCGCGGCGACTGGGTCGCCTTGGGCAATGCCGACGAGGGCAAGCCCGTGGCGGACGGAACCGTCGAGGCCTGGGCGCGGGCCGAGGACAACCCAGTGGGCGGCTATTACGGCCTGCGGAAAGGCTATCGCGGGCGATTCGCCAACTATGTCACGCCGGTGCTGGAGCTTCTGGGGCTGGCCGAGCTGGAGCACGGCCCTCGCAACAACCGGGTGAGGGCCCGCATGGCTGAGTAACCGGCCGGCCCGGACGATGGCGCCGGTCGAGTGGGGAATGCGGGCACGTTCGAACCGTCGCGTGGGTTCTATGGGACCCTCCACCTTCGTCGCCCAGCAACGACGGCAGGGGCGATAGCCCCGCCCCCTCCACCGCTTCGCGGTCCCCCACCCCGCGAAACCATCCACGGGGGAGGATTTTTCACTCCTCACTCGCGAAGCGGGGGAGGCGGCCCGGCGCGCGCTTGCGCCGTGACGGAGGGGGCGCACCGCACCGCGGCGTGGCCACAGCCGCAAGCCCGCCTAAAACCACCCCTTGAACCGGAACCAGATCACCGGGATGACGGCGCTGAGGACGATCATCGCCAGGGCGTAGGGATAGCCGTAGTGCCAGGAGAGTTCGGGCATATGCTTGAAGTTCATGCCGTACATGCTGGCCACCAAAGTGGGGGGGATGCCGACGATGGAGACGATGGTCAGGACCTTGAAGATGTCGTTCTGGGCGATGCCGATCAGGCCGACCATGGCGTCGAGCACGAACTGCACCTTGTTGGCCAGGTGGGCCTCATAGTCGCTCAAGGAGGCGATGTCCTGGCGCAGGCTGGTCAGCCGCGCCTTGAGCGTCGCATCGCACCATTCCTCGGCGAACTGGTCGGTGAAGGCCACCACGCGCCCCAGGCCCAGCAGGCCGTCGCGCACTTCCGAGAGCTTGTCGCCCAGGCGGCCCAGCTGATGCAGCTGGATGCGCAGGATGCGGTTGGACCGGACCGCTTGGCGCCCCTTGGTGTCGTCGGCATGGAAGGTCGCCACCGAAAGGCTTCCCAGGTGCTCGGCCAGCCGCTCCAGCCCGTCGGCGACCCGGTCGACGATCTCCTCGCAGAGCTCGGTGAAGGCATCCAGCCCCTGCTTCGGGATGTCGGCGCCGCCCGCCTCGAATTTCCGCGCCAGGGCGTCGAAGGCGGGCAGGGGGGTGAAGCGGACCGTGATCAGCCGTTCGCGCGAGAGCACGAACCCGATCGGCGCCACGGCGATTTCGCCGGCCCCGCGATGGGCCGCCGTGGGCGTGCTCATGAAGAGGGCGCCGTTCTGGCGGCGCAGCCGGCTGGAGGTCTCGATCTCGCTCAAGGCGTCGCGCGTGGGCAGGGGAGCGCCGATCACCGCGGCGACGGCGGCCGATTCGGCCGGCGTCGGATCGAGCAGGTCGACCCACACCGCGCCCTCGAGGCCGGCGCCTTCCTCGCCCGTGCCGCCCGGCGGCATTGGGAAAATCCTGAGCATCGACGGGGCGGCTCCCTGGGTGACGGATGGTAATAGGGGCGCGGGCGCGAGGATGCAAAGCGCGGGGTTGGCGGGCGCGCGGCCATCCGGACTCGACGCACGTCACCGGGCCTTACGGCCCTGCCGGACGGCGCCGTCACCGCCGCGATCTCACGCGCCGACGGGCAGCAGCCCTTTCGGGGCCGGAGGCCCGCGCATGCGGATCGTCGCCGCGGCCGCCTGCGCGACCCTTGCCCTGCCGCTGGCGGCGATGGCCGCGACCTTTGCGCCCTGGCGGATCCTGGCGCTGTTCGCCTGGTGGAACGTCTTCTTCTCCGCCGCCGGCACGATCGGCATCACCTCCCTACAGGAGGCGGTCCCCAACGAGATGCGCGGGGTCGGCGTCGCCATGGTCGCCTTCGGCAACATCATGGGGGGCCTGGGGCCCGGGACCATGACCACCGCCCTCATCACCGACCACCTCTTCCACGATCCCTCGAGGATCGCCGCCTCCCTGAGCCTCGTCGTCGGCCCCGCCGCCGTCGCCGGGTGCCTGCTTTTCTGGCGGGCGGCGTCGCGGGGGCGGACCGTCGAGGTGCGTAAGAAGCCTAGCGCCAGATCCCACGCGCCCGATTAAGAACGCCTATAACGAGAATCGCTTCTCAAGGAATCAGCGTCCTAAAGTTAAGTTGCACGTCGTTCCGATCACAATTGGCGCTGCGCGGAGCGTCGGTCATGGTGAAGAGGATCGCGACGTTGTCCCGAATCTCAGGATGGGCGGCCGATATCATGACGAAGGCGCCTGGGTGCGAGCTCTCGTAAGAAGCATATCCTCCGTGGCGAAGCGGCCCGGCAGATACCGCGACTTCGTGGGAGCGAACCGCTCTGAACGCGTCGCCAGCGCCTTGAGCGCGGCAATCCGCAGCGACTCTGGATCGGCATGCCGAGCTAGGATTTCGCAATCGCGATTTCCGGTCGTCGAGTTGATTCCCAGGTAGACGAATCCATCGATTCCGGCTCGCACTCGCGTGAGGCCCATTCCCTCGAACAACGGTGCGCTTGTCCCATCCAGCTCAAACCAAGCCGGACGGCTCCGTTGGTCGACTTTGTCGAGTACGAACGGCGCACAGATAGAGGACACCGCGTAGGAAACTTTGTCGTCGGCTGTAGTGGGATTTAGTTCAGCGTTGCCCGCGCCGGCCCGCGCGGAAAATAGAAGCACTACGCTGAACACCGACGTAGTTAGTGATCTTGCCAAGGAGCGCATTTAGCCGGTTTCCGGTGACGATGTGGAAAATAGGTTGGCGCGGCCGGTCGCGACAGGAGTGCCGCGGGCTTACGCCGCCACCGACAGCCGCACGCCCAAGGCCTTCATCACCGCCGTGATGGTCGAGAACGAGGGGTTGCCGCTTTCGGAGAGGGCCTTGTAGAGGCCGACGCGGCTTATGCCGGCCTTGGCGGCGATCTCGGACATGCCGCGCGCGCGGGCCACGTCGCCGATGGCGGCCTTGATGAGAGCCGGATCCCCGTCTTCGAACACGGCGTCGAGGTAGGCGGCGACGGCCTCTTCGCTGTCCAGGTGTTCGGTCACGTCCCAGGCTCTCGTCGTAATGCCCATCAGTCCAGTTCCTTGGCTAGTATCCTGGCGGCCTGGATATCGCGTTGCTGGGACGCTTTGTCGCCGCCCACCGGCGCCGCATCGCCGGCATTGCCCAGAGACAACCTTCGGATGCGGGCATTGACCCTCGCCTTGGCTGAGCGTCCCGCAAAGCGCGAAACCAGGCGCTGAACGGGGTCGTCTCACGGACCTCGATCATTTGTCAACCATAGGACACACTTTGGATTCTGCGATTCCGGCCCTTGGAATCGCATGTGTCCCGGCCATTCACCTCATCGGATGTGCGCCGTCGCGCCATCCCATTGCGCGAGAGCGTGGTCCAATCTCGCGATCCTTCCGGTAAGGGATTCAATACGAGGTTGGGTGCGATCCGCGCCGCCGCTCGTCCCGCCCAAGCCGGCCTGAATCGCTCTGAGCGCCTCGGCGGCGCTGGCCCGTTCGGCGCGCAAGGATTCAAGCCGAGCGACCATCCAGCGGCTGAGGGCCGGGTCGGGCGAGACATTCGAGCCGTCGGGCATCAGGCTTCCTTGAACAATACCGCCCTCGATGTGAATGAACACGAGGACGATGAACCAAGGGTGAACCGCCCGAATTCGCACCAATCCATCCTCACGCCCCGTCAGCGCCGAACTTGACTTTAGCGTCGGCGGGGGACGCCATTGGGTCGATACTGTTGGGATTCGCGGAAATGTTGTCCGACCTCCGCCGGCGGACGCGAGCCTTCGGAGCGCGGGCTTCCAGCCCGCCAT